>JAUWLK010000031.1 GCA_030613745.1 Flavobacteriaceae bacterium
AAAGCATATTCTTTATATAAGGAATAATTTTTGGGTATTCAACACCATATTCTGTGTGATTTTTTATTGCAATTTTCCCCATTATTTCCCAATGGGTATTTATGGTTTTTATTGCTTTTATAAATGAAGATTCTTTATCTGAACCATCATAGATGTGAGTTGGTTCAGAGATTATTCCATTGACTTCTAAAATTTTAAATTCTTTGCCTTTAAGCAGATCTTTATAATCTTTATATTTTATATCTAAACGCCCATAATACCAGCCTTTTATTTGTTTAAATATTTGATTTGCAAAATTCTCTAAATCTTTATCGATAAGATGATTACCATTTAAAAATTGAGTTCCTTTTGAGTGGTTTCCTATAACGGAAAGAGTTATTTCCTTATCTTTTCTATAAATAATATTCATTTTATCTTTATGAATATTTTTAAATAATTCAAAGTATAAAAAAGCTCTTTCATCTTGTAATATTAGTTCAGATAAAGTACTGTTACCATCTCCAATTACCGAAATAAATTTTTTAATAGTTACTGATGTAACCTTTCCATTTACTTCCCCAGGCATTCTATAGTAAAATATTCCAAGTTCATTTTTATGGGATATGAATTCTTGAATAATAATATCTTCATTTACATTATTTAGATAATTTTTTAAAGCATCTTGAGAATCAATTTTTTTAACTAAATAACCTCTAAAACCAATATCTGGTTTTGCAATTACTGGAAATTCTAATTTCCTTTCTTTAAAATTGACTAATGTTGTTTGATAGTTATCATTTTTTAAAACCAAAATACTATTCGGACGGTACTTTTCTGGAACTAGCAAAAGAGTTTTATATTTAGATTCTGTACCGTTACCGGAATAATATATGTTAGGATTTGTTGCCAAATAATAAAAAGGATGTTTTGCTTTTATTGACCTTATGATAAAAAAAGGAATTAGAGGAAGATAAAATACAATTGTTGGCCAATGCTCCCATTGTGTTAATCGAATATAAAACGATTTTCTATTCAAGTGTTTAATATTTTAAAATTTAATCATTCACTTAGACGATAAATTTAATAAAACTTATAAATTAATTTTATTTATCAAATAGTGATTTTAAAATAATACGAAATGCTTGTACAACTAAAATAATAGTGAAAATTGCTAAAAAACAACCCAATATCAATACAATGTAGTTGTCGCTTTTTTTTAAAGCTTTAAAACCAATGGTAATTAAAATGGGCGAAATAAAAAGTAGAGGTAATGAAATTGCTAAATATTTCATTCCAACTTTAAATGATGTTTTAGAATCTTCATTATCAAAAGTACTCTGTTTGTGATTTGTCATTTTAGGCCTTTAAATATAGTTCATGTAAATATAAGCATTGAAGTGTGTAAACAAAAAAAAGCGAGAATCTAATTCTCGCTTTTTAATAAATACACTTATAGAATAAGTGTTAGCATTTTGAAATTATGCAATTAAAAGTATTACTTGGTCGCATTGCTTTATTTGTTAAATCATCATTAATGCAATAATAACCGCCAATGTTTACCTCACTTCCTTGAGCTTTAATTAATTCATTGGTAATAAGATCTTCATTTACTTCTAACTCTTTAGCAATAATTATGAACTTTTCCTTTAATTCAGCATCTTTATTTTGGGTAGCTAATGCTTGTGCCCAGTATGTTGCTAAATAATAGTGACTACCTCTATTATCTAATTCGTTAACTTTTCGTGAAGGAGATTTTTTATTGTCAAGAAACTTATCCGTGGCTTCATCTAAAGTTTCAGCTAATACCAAAGCACTTGGAATATTGTAGTTATTACCTAAATGCTCTAACGATACTGCTAATGCTAAGAATTCACCTAAAGAATCCCATCTTAAATGGCCTTCTTTAATAAATTGTTGTACATGCTTTGGAGCAGAACCTCCTGCGCCTGTTTCAAATAAACCACCTCCATTCATTAGCGGAACAATAGATAGCATTTTTGCACTTGTACCTAGTTCTAAAATTGGAAATAGGTCAGTTAGATAGTCACGTAGTACATTTCCAGTTACAGAAATTGTATCTAAACCTTCTTTTACTCTTTTTAAGGTATATAGTGTAGCATCTTTAGGCGACATTATTTGTATATCTAGACCTTTTGTATCGAGTTTTGGTAAATAAGTATTTATTTTCTTAATAATTTGAGCATCGTGAGCTCTATTTTTGTCTAGCCAAAATATAGCAGGTGAACCTGTAGCCCTTGCTCTGTTAACTGCAAGTTCTATCCAATTCAAAATAGGAGCATCTTTTACTTGACACATTCTCCAAATATCACCTTCTTCTACATCATGTTTAAATATTATCTCTCCTGAGTCATCAGTTACCTGAACAGTTCCGTTTCCTTGTATTTCAAAAGTTTTATCGTGAGAGCCATACTCTTCAGCTTTTTGAGCCATTAAACCAACATTCGATGTTGTTCCCATAGTTCTTGGGTCAAATGCGCCGTGTTCTTTACAAAAATCAATTGTTGCTTCATATATTCCTGCATAGCTACTATCTGGAATAACTGCTTTAGTGTCTTCTAGGTTACCATCGGTATTCCACATTTGCCCTGATGTACGAATCATTGCAGGCATTGAAGCATCTATAATTACATCACTTGGTACATGAAGGTTGGTAATACCCTTGTCGGAATTTACCATTGCAATTGAAGGTCCATTTTCAAAACAAGCATTAATATCTGCTTCAATAGCTGATTTTTGATCTTCAGGTAAAGTTTGTATTTTTTTAATTAAATTACCAAAACCATTATTAACATCAACACCTAATTCTTTAATAATTTTGCTATGTTTTTCAAAAACATCATTAAAAAACACAGTTACAGCATGTCCAAAAATGATAGGGTCTGAAATCTTCATCATTGTTGCTTTCATGTGTAATGAAAACAATAGATTTTTGTCTTTAGCGTCTTTAATTTGTTCATTAAGGAAACTTAGAAGCGCTTTTTTGCTCATCACAGTTGCATCAATAACTTCGTTTGGTAATAAAGCTATTTTTTCTTTTAAAGTTGTAAATGTGCCATTGTTATCTATAAATTCTATTTTAACATGACCTACTTTGGAAACCGTTGTAGATTTTTCATTAGAAAAGAAGTCACCTTTTTTCATTGTAGATACATGTGTTTTTGAATCTGAAGACCATGCCCCCATGGAGTGTGGGTTTTTCTTTGCGTAATTTTTAACAGCTTTTGGTGCTCTTCTATCCGAATTACCTTCTCTTAGAACAGGGTTCACCGCAGAGCCTTTTACCGTGTTGTATTTTTTTAAAATTTCTTTTTCTTTATCTGTTTCTGGCTTGTCTATATAATCAGGTATGTTATAGCCTAAAGATTGTAGCTCTTTAATTGCAGCTATTAATTGTGGTACAGAAGCAGAAATATTGGGTAATTTAATAATATTTGCTTCAGGTTTTTTTACCAATTCACCAAGATCAGCCAAGGCATCTGCAACTCTTTGATTGGTTGTTAACTCTTTTGGGAATAAAGCTAATATTCTAGTTGCTAATGAAATATCTTTAATTTCAATTTGTATTCCCGAAGATTTTGTAAAGGCTTCAATAATTGGTAAAAAAGAATAAGTTGCCAAAGCTGGTGCTTCATCCGTTTTTGTGTAGATAATTTTAGGAGTTTTACTCATTTTATAATTTTATAAAAAACTATTTTTTTTACTGCTATAAGTAAAAATAGTATTGATAATTGATTTAAATTTTTCGTCACAAATATACTTTTTTTTACTTGAAAAAAAGTGACTTTAATCACCACTTAAAATGAACTGAAACTATGTTTTCACAATTATAATTTCAATCTAATATTGGAGTAAATATGCAAGGTTTTTTTATGTTTTTAAGATCTAAATTATATCAAAATATGGTAAGTATTTGATAAAATAAGTATGAATGTAAAAAAAGCCATAAAAAATGTTAGTTTTAAATGACTTTTAATAAAGCTTATACAATATTTAAAACAAAGCAAATATTGCCTTAATGATAGTAAGTCATTAATTAAGCTATTTTAATTATTGTTTTTTAAAATTTTAATATTTCAAATTTTATTATGCTAAACACATTAGGTTTGAAATAAATTTAAAAAACAAATATGAAATTAATAAAACTCCATAAAGTCAATATTTATTTATGAAACTGTTTTCATAACATAATAGGGGGTTGTTTCAATAAACAAAAAAGACTCTGAACAAAAATAAGAGTTGAAATGTATTAGCTAGGAGAATTTGAGGTTAATTTACTAACAGGATATAAACAATACTTATTAATAATTGTTAATAAGTGATTGTATAACAAAACAATAGCCATAACAGAGTAAAACTTTGTTATGGCTATTTGCCGAAACATTTCGTGATATTTACAACCAATCTCTCAATTGTAATTCATTATGTAAACATAACTATTCACTCTTTGTTTCTATTAAAAATACCTTTTCAAATTACTATAAAAAAACTATAACTAATGCTATAACTAATTTCTGGTAAAAAGCAGTATATCTTTAATTCTGCGATTAACAACCTTTAAATGACCTATATTTATGCTAAATACTCAGCTATTTATTGATAAGGATATCAACCACAATTAAAGTTTAGAACTTTAATAAACTCAAATTAAAATTAATTCAAAATATAAATATTGAAGATTTGCACCTTTTAACACTTATATAGTTTAGAAATTAATCTTCACTTAAATTCTATTCAAATATAGAAACTATAAATAAAATATCATTAAAATTAACTATTTAGTTCTTAACAAGATATGAAGATACTTTATGAACATTTGTTAATAAAAATCCCATTTCAAATGAAATGGGATTTAGAAGTTTTAAAGTTGAAAAAAGTTAGATTCTTTTTTCTTTAATTTGTGCTTTTTTACCGGTAAGGTTTCTGAAATAGAAGATTCTAGCTCTTCTAACTTTACCCTTTTTATTGATTTCAATTTTTTGGATTGCAGGTAAATTGATTGGAAAAATACGTTCTACACCAACTGTTCCTGACATTTTTCTAATTGTAAATGTTTCTGTACTTCCACTACCACGTTTTTGAATCACTACTCCTTTAAAAAACTGAGTACGTGTTTTCTTGCCTTCTCTAATTTCGTAATAGATAGTGATAGTATCACCAGCTGAAAAATTAGGAATATCATTTTTGGTTACAAATTCGTTTTGTACAAAATCTACTAAATTTCCCATTGTTTTGGTTTAAATGGTTTTTCATAAATCAACATACACGATTTTCGTCAGAGGTTAATTTTGAGTTTGCAAATTTAAATAAAACTTTTAAATTAAAATAACTCTTTATAAATAATTTTAAAACTATTTTTATATTTCTAATTACCTTTAAAACCGTATGTTAGCGTACAGTCCGATACTGTTTTCAAAATATGTAGGACTAAGAATGGTGCTTATTTTTTTATTTTTAAAAGGATTCCAATTTTTTAAAGGCTCTAATCTGTAGACAAGATCGGTAACTAAAATTCCAATACCAGCTCCCACTAAAACATCAGAAATCCAATGTTTGTTGTTTAAAACCCTTAAAATTCCAGTCGTAGTTGCGAATAAATATCCGCTATAAGCAAGCCAAGGACTAGAATCAATAAATTCATGATGCAAAACTGTTGCCATTACAAATGCATTGGATGTATGCCCTGAGGGAAAGCTGTAATGTACCCAGCCATTGGGTCTGTCTTCCTTGGTTAAATTTTTTACACCAATGGTAATTAGGTTGTTGGCTATACCAGCGATGGCTAAATATTTTGTTTGGGTGAAAATATCATTTTTACTTTTTACTTTAAATATATCTGCTGCATACATCGTTAAAGCAGGAATATAAAGTAGAAATTCATCAGCACTTGTATTAAAATCTGGAAAACTATTTTGTATTTTTTCTTGTAAGTTTTCTTTGCCAAAACTTCCTGTAGAATAATTAATAAAAAGCCCAGTACCGATTAAAGATAATGGAACAATGGATTGTTTTAAAAATGATTTTTGTTGATTTTGCTTAAAAACATGTGTACTATCTATTTGAGCATAGGAGGAAAACTGTATCAAAAAAAGGATGATAAAAAAAAATTTATTCATGATTGGTTTTCTTCATTTCTTAATAAGTCAGGACGAATAGATGTTGTTCTTTTTATGGCCTCATCAAGACGCCATTGTTCAATTTTTGGAAAATTACCAGATAAAAGTATTTCTGGAACTTTCATGTTTTTGTATACCGCAGGTCTTGTATAAACAGGTGGAGCTAATAAATCATCTTGAAATGAATCTGTTAAGGCTGAGGTTTCATCTCCTAATACACCTGGTATTAATCTAATTATAGCATCACTTAAAACGGCAGCTGCTAATTCTCCTCCTGATAATACATAATCACCAATTGAAATTTCTTTGGTAATATAATTATCTCGAACCCTTTGATCAACACCTTTATAATGACCTGTTAAAATAATAATGTTTTTAGCAGAAGATAATTTATTTGCCATTTGTTGATCCAAGGTTTTGGCATCTGGTGTCATGTATATAATTTCGTCGTAAGTGCGTTGTTCTAATAAATTACTAATGCATTTATCGATAGGCTCAATCATTAAAACCATACCAGCACCACCACCAAATTGAGCATCATCAATTTTACCATATTTATTTATGGCATATTTTCGTAAATCGTGAAAATGGACTTCTACTAATCCTTTGTCAATAGAGCGTTTGATGATGGAATGTTCAAACGGACTTTTAATTAATTCAGGTGAAACAGTAATGATATCTATTCGCATATGACAAAATTAAACCTTTTTTAGAATATTAAACATAGATTGTTATTTAGAAATACCATTTATATTTGCATTAGTGAAACAGGTTAAACTAAAAATAAAAAATTTGTTGATTGGATCCAAAAATAATTCTATTGTATGGATCTAATAATTAAAGATAGTCAATATTTTAAATTTTGTTTTTACGGATTTCTCAAAAACCTCCGTTTTTTTGATGCATTTTTTATTTTATTTTTGGTTGAAAAAGGATTATCATATACAGAAATTGGGGTCTTGTATGCTATTCGAGAGATTTTTACTAATATTTTTGAGATTCCATCTGGAATTATTGCAGATACTTATGGGAGAAAAAAGGCTTTAATTGGCTCTTTTATATCGTATATAATTTCGTTCTATGTTTTTTATCTTTCCAATAATTTTTGGTTATTTATGTTGGCATTTGTATTATTTGGAATTGGTGATGCATTTCGTACAGGTACTCATAAAGGTATGATTATGGATTACCTGAAATTTAATAATTGGGAAAATCAAAAAATAAATTATTATGGACATACTCGTTCTTGGTCACAAAAAGGATCTGCAATATCATCACTTATTGCCGGATTAATTGTTTTTTATAACGGAAGTTATCAATATATTTTTCTTTATTCCATTATTCCCTATTTGCTCAACCTTTTGTTGATTGCTTCTTATCCAAAAGAGCTGAATCAGTCTTTTTTACAAAAAAGATATGATAGTAAAACAGGAATTGGTGTAACATTTAAATCTTTATTTACAATTATTAAACAGCCAAACGTTTTAAAAATAATCAATACATCTGCAGTTCATTCAGCTTACCTTAAGTCGATTAAAGATTATATACAACCATTGATGGTAAACTTAGCTCTTTTAATTCCATTTATGTTGAGTTTTGAAGTTGAAAAGAAAAACGGTGTAATAATTGGTGTAATTTATTTTTTCATTTATCTCGCTACTTCTAAGGCATCAAAACTCTCATCAAGAATTGCAGCAAAAAATAAAAACACTATTTCATATACTACTTTGATATTAGGATTTGTTTTTGGAATATTAAGTGGAGTATTTTATATCTATAATTTGTGGGGACTTTCATTAATTGCATTTGTGGGAATATTTATTGTAGAAAATATTAGAAAACCAATTTTAACAGGATTTGTTTCAGATAATGTACCAAATGAAATATTAACTTCAGTTATTTCTGCACAATCATTATTGAGAACTATTGTAACTGCAATACTTGCATTTGTTTTTGGTGTAATTGCTGATAATTTTGGAATAGGAGCATCATTTGTTATTGTATCTGTATTTTTAGTATTTTCTTCGGTATTAATTAATAACTCATTAAAATCTAAAAAGTGATTTTTTAAACAGTTAATGTTTATATTTGAAATAAATCTGCTTTAACCATTCTATCATTGCCAAAAATATCTTTTTTTGATTCAATATTTTGAAACCCTTTTTCTTTTAATAAAGTTTTGGTTTCTTTGGCAAAGGCTTGATTAATTTCAAAATAAAGTTCACCATTGAGATTTAAATTTTCTTTTGCTAGGTCAGCAATTTTATTATAAAAAAGTAATGGATTGTTATTTTTGACAAACAATGCCAAGTGAGGCTCGTTTGATAAAACATTTTTATGCATTTTACTTTTTTCAAGCTCTCTTACATAAGGAGGGTTACTCACAATAATATCAAATTGTAAATGTAATTTTTTTAAAGCTAGAATATCTTCATTTAAAAACTGAAGGTCTACTCCATTTAATATTGCGTTTTTTTTAGCAATTTTTAATGCTTTTTCAGAAACATCTAATGCCCAAACTTTTGCAAAAGGAATGTTTTTGGCTAAAGCAACAGCAATACAGCCACTTCCAGTACCAATGTCTAGTATGGTTAAAGATTTTGCACTTTTAACTTTTAACTTTTTACTTTTTACTTCTTGAACTATCCATTCTACAAGTTCTTCGGTTTCGGGGCGAGGAATTAATACATTTTTGTCAACATAAAAAGGCAATCCGTAAAATTCAGTTTCACCTATAATATATTGTATGGGGATTTCTTGTTTTAGTTTCGCTAAAGCGGAATTGAATTCTTGATCAGTTTTTGAATTAATTTTAAAATCAGGGTTTAAAGCAACATCGATTCTTTTTAAACCTAAATATTTTTGACTAAGCAGGTAAAAAAAATTTTCAATTTCTTGTTTGGGGTAAGTAATTGATAATTGAGATAAAAATTGCTGTTTTATTTCATTAATTTTCATTCCTTAGGCTATTTGTTAATCTGTTTAAGCATCCATACGTTACAAGAATAGTGGCAAGTATTACCAAGTGGTTGATCAATTTTATAGAAACCATTTTTTTCATATAATTTAATTGCAGCTTCCATATTTGGGAAAGTTTCTAAATAACATTGTTTAAAATCAGTTTTTTTTGCAAAATCTAAGCATTTTAAAATAAGTTTCTTTCCAATTTTTTTTCCTCTTGCTTTTGGGTTCATGTACATTTTTTGCAATTCACATATATCCAGATTTCCTTCTTTTAAAGGATTTATACCACATCCGGCTATAATTTCATTATTTAAGAGAGCAACATAATAAATTGAATTATCATCCGCGAAAGCGCTAAACATATCATCTGTTTCTTTATCAGTATAAGCTGTTCCTTCAATAGCAGAATCGAATTCTTCTAATGTTGATTTTATAATAGTAGAAATAACAGCATTATCATTTTCTTTAATAGGTCTGATTTCAATTTCTTCGTTCATTTATAATGTAAAATAATATTCAGAATGCAAGTTTAAATATAATCTTTTTTTAAATTCGTATAAAAATTAATAAAGATTGAATATTCATAAAAAATATATGCTACGTTGCATTGATTTAGCAAAAAATGGATTGGGATCAACTTATCCAAACCCTTTAGTTGGGAGTGTTGTTGTTTATAATAATAAGATAATTGGCGAGGGTTGGCATCAAAAAGCAGGTGAGGCTCATGCTGAGGTTAAGGCAATAAATTCAGTTAAAGATAAAAGTTTACTTTCAAAATCAACAATTTATGTGAATTTAGAACCCTGTTCACATTGGGGAAAAACTCCTCCTTGTGCTGATTTAATTGTAAAAATGAAAATTAAAAATGTTGTAATAGGTACGGTTGATTTTAATGATAAAGTATATGGTAAAGGGATTTTGCATTTACAAAAAAACGGATGCAATGTTAAAGTTGGTGTTTTAGAAAAAGAATGTAGAGATTTAAACAAACGCTTTTTTACTTTTCATCAAAAGAATCGTCCTTATATTATATTGAAATGGGCTGAAACTAAAGATGGTTTTATTTTTCAGGAAAGAAACAATAAAAATAAAGAACCAATTTGGATTTCGAACGTTTACTCATTAAAATTAGTTCATAAATGGCGAACTGAAGAACAAGCTATTTTGGTGGGTACAAATACAGCAATTAATGATAACCCCAAATTGAATGCTCGTAATTATTTTGGAAAATCACCAATTAGAGTAATTATAGACAGAGGATTAAAAATACCAAAAGATTTTAATTTATATGATGGTGAATTAGAAACAATTATATTTACTGAAAAAGATAAATCATCAGAGATTAAAAAATTAATTTTTCAAAAAATTGATTTTTCAAAAAATGTGGTAAAACAAATTTGTGATGTTTTATATGAAAAAGATATACAATCTATTATTATTGAAGGAGGAACTAAAACATTACAAAGTTTTATTGATGAAAATATTTGGGATGAAGCTAGGGTTTTTGTTGGAGACAGTATTTTTGAAACGGGTTTAAAATCACCTGATTTAGATGGTGAAATTGTAAAAGAAGTATTTATTCTAAATGATAAATTAACATTTTTCAAAAATTAATATTTTATTGCAAACTATTGATCAATATAAAACTATAAAAAAACCTTCACCAGAAGTGGTTTTTAAAGATAGAGGAAGTAAATTTTTAGGTTATGCTTTTCAAATTTCTTCAAAAGAAGAGGTAAGCCCAATTATATCAAAATTAAAAGATAGTCATCATAAAGCACGACACTGGTGTTATGCATGGCGTTTGGGTGTAGAAAAGGTTAGTTTTAGGGTAAATGATGATGGAGAGCCTAACAATAGTGCTGGAAATCCAATTTACGGACAAATACTTTCCTTTGATTTAACTGATGTTTTGGTAGTTGTTGTTAGGTATTTTGGAGGCACAAAACTTGGTGTAGGAGGTTTGATAAATGCGTATAAAACTTCAGCAAAATTATCTTTGGATGCATCAGAAATTATTCAAAAAACGATTGATGTGATTTTTGAATTACAATTTGATTATGTTGATATGGATAAGGTCATGAGATTGATTAAAGAAAAAAACATCCATATTATACATCAGGAAATGAATATGAGCTGCAATTTTAAAATTTCAATAAGAAAGAAATATGCTGAGAGTATTAAAATTGCATTTGAAAATTTACGATGTGTGCAAATTAAAATTATGAATTAAAATGTGGATAAATTTTATCTAACAAATCCTTAGGAGCTTTAGTTGGTTTGTTTTTTTTCATATCAATAAATACTAAACTTGTGTATCCCGTCGTCAAAAGCTCTTTTTTTTCATTATAAATTTCAAAATCGAATTCAATCTTAACAAGTGGCTTTTTTTTTAAAGAAGTGACAATAGTTAATAAATCGTCGTATTTAGCCGGTTTTAAAAAATTAACATTTAAATTTAAAACAGGAAGCATTATGTTAGATTCTTCTAAGTTTTTGTAGCTAACTCCTAGATTTCTAAGCCATTCGACTCTCCCTATTTCGAAAAATTGAGCATAATTACCATAATAAACATAACCCATTTGGTCAGTTTCTCCATATCTTACTCTTAATTTAGTTTCATTCTTAATCATTTTTTCGTAATTTGCAAGCGAGCTAGTTTACGAAAAAAATAATTAATAAGCAATAGCAAATAAATTTTTTTATACTAAACTTTATTCACATTTTTGTATAATAAATATGGCAACCTGTAAAATTGCTAAAAAGGAACAAGACTAATTCAAATAACCATTGATTAAATGACAAAAAAAGCCTCCTCGGTATGGGATAACTGCCTGCTTTTTATAAAAGATAATATTAAGCCTCAAGCCTTTAAAACATGGTTTGCGCCTATAAAACCTGTAAAATTATCTGGTGATGTTTTGACAATACAGGTGCCAAGTAAATTCTTTTTTGAATGGCTAGAGGAACATTATATTAAATTGTTAAGAGTTGCTTTAGTTCGAGAGTTGGGAGAAAGCGCAAAACTAGTTTATGATGTTAGAATGGAAAATACCTATAGTAACAGAAAACCTCATACTGTGAAGTTTCCAAGTTCTAATAGAAAGCCATTTAATTCTCAGGGTGTAACAATTCCTTTAGAAATTGATAGGCATGAGTTAAAAAATCCATTTGTTATTCCTGGAATTCAAAAAGTTAAAATTGAATCACAATTAAATCCAAATTATAATTTTGATAATTTTATTGAAGGCGATTCTAATCGATTAGCCAGATCAGCAAGTTTTGCTGTTTCCAATAAACCAGGAGGTACATCCTTTAATCCTTTATTAGTTTATGGTGGAGTAGGTTTAGGAAAAACACATTTGGCTCAAGCTATTGGAGTTCGAATTAAAGAAATGTATCCTGAAAAAACAGTTTTATATATTTCAGCTGAAAAATTTACACAACAATTTATTGATTCTGTAAAAGGAAATACAAGAAATGATTTCATTCATTTTTATCAAATGATTGATGTATTAATTGTTGATGATGTTCAATTTTTGTCTGGAAAATCAGGTACTCAAAACGTATTCTTCCATATATTTAATCATCTTCATCAAAATGGCAAACAAGTAATTTTGACTTCTGATAAAGCACCTGTTGATATGCAAGATATTGAACAAAGATTATTATCAAGGTTCAAATGGGGCTTGTCAGCCGAATTGATGCCACCAGATTATGAAACTAGGATTTCAATTTTACAAAACAAAATGTTTAGAGATGGTGTTGAAATTCCGGAAGAAATAGTTGAATATATCGCTAAAAATATAAAAACAAATGTGCGTGAATTAGAAGGAGTTTTGATTTCATTAATAGCACAGGCTTCATTTAATAGAAAAGAATTTACGCTTCCACTTACCAAACAAATTGTCGATAAATTTGTTAAAAACACTAAAAAAGAGGTTTCTATAGATTATATACAAAAAGTTGTTTCAAAATATTTTGAAATGGATGTAACTACTTTACAGTCAAAAACTAGAAAACGCCACATTGTTCAAGCCCGGCAGTTAGCTATGTTTTTTGCAAAACGTATGACAAAAGCTTCTTTAGCAAGTATTGGTTCTCAAATTGGAAGCAGAGATCATGCTACTGTATTACATGCTTGTAAAACAGTTGATAACCTTTCCGAAACAGATAAGCAATTCCGTAAATATGTTGATGAATTAACCAAGAAACTTACTTTTTAATATAAAATAATATATGAAAAAAGTATTAATGGTATGTCTAGGAAATATTTGTAGATCACCATTAGCTGAGGGCATTTTATATTCAAAAGTTGACAAAAATTGTATTATAGTAGATTCTGCAGGTACAGGAGGATGGCATATTGGTGAATTGCCTGACCAACGATCAATTCAAGTCGCAAATAAACATAATATTAATATTACTAACCAGCGCTGTAGAAAATTTCAAGTTTCTGATTTTGATAATTTTGATATAATATATGTTATGGATAACTCAAATTATTTAGATGTAGTATCAATGGCTAGAAATGAAGTAGATAAATTAAAAGTTTATTTAATTTTAGAAGAGATATTTCCTGACCTAAAAGTTGAAGTGCCCGATCCTTATTATGATAGTGAAAGAGGATTTGAAAATGTTTTTCAAATGTTAGAAAAGGCATGTGAAGTTATTGCTGATAAATTAAAAGAATGATGAGTTTAGGTAATCTGTATTTAATTCCTACAACATTAGGAGATAATGAACCTTTAGAAGTCTTACCAATTTTAGTTAAAAAGATAGTTGAGCAGGTTGATTTTTATATTGTTGAAAATGAAAAATCAGCACGAAGATTTATTAAAAAAATTACACCAAGAAAATCACAACCTTCTTTAAAGATTTTTATTTTAGATAAATACACTTCCGAGTTAGAATCAAAGACTTATCTTGATGCCTGTTTGCAAGGCAAAAACATAGGCTTATTATCAGAAGCAGGTGTTCCTGCAATAGCAGACCCAGGAGCTAATATTGTTATTCAGGCCCATCAAAATAATATAAGGGTTATACCTTTAGTAGGGCCATCTTCAATAACTTTAGCTATGATGAGTTCAGGTTTAAATGGGCAAAATTTTGCTTTTAATGGTTATTTACCTATTGATAAATTAGAAAGAAAAAAAGCAATTAAAGAATTGGAAAAATTATCAAAACTTAAAAATCAATCACAAATATTTATAGAAACTCCTTATAGAAATGACAAATTATTTTCTGATCTAAAAAGCGTATTAACGCCATCAACTCTTTTATGTATTGCTGTTGATATAACTTTATCAACTGAGTTTATCAAAACGTTAAATATAAGTGATTGGAAAAATCAGAAAGTTAATTTGCATAAGCGTCCATGCATTTTTATCATCCACAAATTTTAACAAAAAAAGGCTATAAAATATGCAGCCTTTATATTAAAGTTATAATTTCAAACTTATATGGTGTGATTTTTAATCGGTTTGATAAAAGATGTGTCATAACCAGCAAATTTTTTCATATAGTGTTGGACATTAGTTCCATAAGCGTCAATAAATATTTCAGACCCATTACTTCGTAAATATTTTTTTACATTTCCAGCACCAGCCAAATGAGCGGCTGCTAATATTCCGGATTCAGTAATTTCTATACCATTAATTCTTTTACCAACACTACGTTTAATGTCTCTTATTAAGATCCATTTATTAACTGAACACAATACTATAAAAGCTTCTTCCTGTAATTCAGGGGTATTTAAAAATTTATTTGTATCGTATATTTTTATTCTATTCAATGTTGTTTTACCAAATTGATACTTTCCTAAATAACCCAGACTATTTACCTTATTGTATTTGCCTTGTGATTCTTTAAAAGCCACAGCTTCTCTAAAGCCAATAAATGTATTATCAATAGTTGGTGTGTAAATTAATTCAAATGGCTCAATATCTTTACAAACAGTTACAATAGTATTTGCTTCAGGTAAATTATATTGAACTTTTTTGATGGGGGTGCTATTAAATTGTACTCTAGTGAAAGCACTTAAAATAATCACACCTAATGTGAGAAGAATAATTTTCTTTTTCATAACGTATTTTTTAGTTAGGGAGTACCTAAAAATTACATATTTTTTGCAAAGATAATCTATTTTTATTAATAGTATATTCTAAATAAATGTTAATATTTTAAAGCTAAAAATACAAAGCATGAAATTTAAAACTGCCATTACTTCTATATTCAATAGTTGGGGCAGGTATTTTAAACAAATTAAAAACATTAAAAACTGTTTTTAAAAAAGGTGATTTTGTTTTAATTTTTGTTAAATCAATATCAATACTACTGTAGAATTGCCTGTATGATTCATATTGTTGAGGAGGATGCATAGAATAATCAAAACTATTTTCAGGCAAGCCAT
Organism: Flavobacteriaceae bacterium; assembly: GCA_030613745.1. Lineage (GTDB taxonomy): Bacteria > Bacteroidota > Bacteroidia > Flavobacteriales > Flavobacteriaceae > Lutimonas. The sequence goes on from JAUWLK010000031.1 coordinate 15,490, forward strand.
CTGCACCATAACCTAAAGCAAAATTTAACCATTTAGGAATTTTACTTTCTTTGAAAAATGACCATAGATTTATTGAAAGCCAATATGTTTGACCATTATAATCTTTTAAAATTTGTTGCAAAGTATTTTCTCCTAATTTCCCTGGATTGTTTTTAGCATACGAAGTAGTGTGAAAAGAAAATTTCATTTGAATTCGTTGTTCATCCCAAAGTAATTCTTGACCAATCAATAAGCTTGTACCAATTGCATTTGCAAAAACATCACCAGTTGAAAACCCCCATTCTTCTGAAAACCCATCAAATACTTCAATTGTTGTTAAAAAAACAAAACCTAAAGTTGCTCCATATATCAATTGATTTTTTTTAGATTCTCCTGCCCAGCTTAATGCATCCATTCCCATTTTCCCAATATAGTATGAGCTAAATGCATGTCCAAATTTATCCATTTGCATCCATGAAGTATTATCATTTAAAAAATGAAAACTTGAACGCGGATAATCAGCATACCAAAGTTGATTTAATCCAATTAGTGTTATTGTTGCTACAGAAGCTTCGGTTATATAAACCGCATTACGTCTATTTTTATTTAAGGTATCAGATTTTTGAAAAAATGAAGTTTTTGTTTGAGAAAATGTATTAAATGATAATATGAAAAAAATTGAATATAAAAAGTAAATTTTCCTAAAGGAAATTAATTTTTTATAATGTTCAAAATGCTGCATATTAACGAAATACTTCTAGTTTATTAATCCAGTTTTGATATTTTTTAGCATTGATATTATGCTGACTTAATGTTTTTGCAAATTCGTG
>JAUWLK010000076.1 GCA_030613745.1 Flavobacteriaceae bacterium
TTATAAATTTTTTTGATAAAAAGGAGTAATCAATTTTACTCCTTTTTGTTTTTTGTAGATTTACATAAAAATCAAAACAAATGACATTCACCGAAGTTGTAAATCATCGTAGATCTATTCGTAAATTCAACCCTGATAAACCAATTGATTCTGAAATTGTAAAACAATGCATTCAACAAGCAACAATTGCTCCAAATAGTAGCAATATGCAGTTGTGGGAATTTTATCATGTAACATCTTCTGATAAATTAAAAAAACTCTCTAACTATTGTTTTGATCAAAGTGCTGCTGAAACTGCCCAACAAATGATTGTTTTTGTAGTGAGAAAAGATTTATGGAGAAAAAGAGCCAAAGCAAATTTAAAACATATAAATAAAGTTACAGGTGGTAAAGATCCTAAAGATTATAATAGAAGAGAAAAATTTGCAAACACTTATTATACCAAACTTATTCCCATTACCTATTTTGATTTTCTTGGTATTTTTGGGTGGCTAAAATATATAATCTACTGGATAATTGGACTTTTTAGACCTATTTACCGTCAGGGTAGAAAAAGTGATATGAGAATTGTTGCCCATAAAAGTATCGGATTAGCAGCTCAAACTTTTATGCTCAGCATGACTGATGTTGGTTATGATACTTGCCCAATGGAAGGAATTGACACTTTACGTATTAAAAAACTTTTAAACTTACCTTTTGGTGCCGAAATTAATATGGTTGTTGCCTGTGGCATTCGTGTACCTGAAGGTATTTTTGGTAATCGATTTAGAATTCCTTTTGAAGAAGTATATAAATCAGTATAAAAATTTACTATAATGAATTTTGAAGGTTGCAAATTCAAAAATATTCACATTATCAATCTATATTTTTATGTAAATATCTTCAATTTTGTTCGTCTTATACAATAAATAAAAAGTTTCCTTTTACCTACTTATTTAAATTATTATATCATGTCAATTGACAATATCATTCAGAGTATTCGTGAAAACAAAAAAAATTACCAATTAGATTTTAGTTTGAAATTGAAAACTGAAGCTTTTACAAATGATTTATTCTATATCTTATTTGATTCAAAAATTTCTTTAACAAAGAACATTGATACTTTAGCAAAAACATTTAAAGAAATTACTTCCATTTCATGTACACATCAAGGTTTTGACTGTGATATTGTTTGGAAGAAATTTTTAATTTGCCTACCTGAAATCTTAAAACAATTAAATCAAGATGCCGAATGCATGTATCTTCATGACCCAGCTGCGAATAGTAGAGAAGAAGTGATTTTGGCATATCCCGGATTTTTTGCAATTGCAGTATATAGATTAAGTCATGAATTTAATAAACAAAACATGCCTCTAATTCCTAGAATGATGAGTGAATATGCACATCGATTAACCGGAATTGATATTCACCCTGGAGCGACTATTGGTTCACCATTTTTTATTGATCATGGTACAGGAATTGTCATAGGTGAAAGTACAATCATTAAAAACCATGTAAAATTATATCAAGGAGTAACTCTGGGTGCTTTACAAGTTTCTAAAGAAATGAAAAATCAAAAACGTCATCCTACTGTTGAAAATAATGTTACTATTTATGCTGGCACAACCATTTTAGGAGGTAAAACCATAATTGGAGAAAATTGCACTATTGGCGGAAATGTTTGGTTAACAGATTCTGTACCTGCAAACTCCGTTGTTTATCAAAATTCGGAAACCAAGTTGAAAAAAAAGAATAGAGAATAAATTAAAAATCAAATGAAAACACAAAGCATATTAGATATAATTGGCAATACTCCTTTGGTAAAAGCTAATAATTTGGTCAAGAATAAAGGTGTAACCCTTTTATTAAAATTAGAAGGCAATAATCCTGGAGGAAGTGTAAAAGATCGCGCTGCTTTTAATATGATTAAATCTGCTTTAGAAAGAAATGAAATTAATAAAGAAACTAAACTTGTAGAAGCAACTAGCGGAAATACCGGAATCGCTCTAGCTATGATTGCACAATTATTCAATTTGGAAATAGAGCTTGTTATGCCTGAAAATTCAACAAAAGAACGCGTGCAAACCATGCAAGCATATGGAGCCAAAGTTATTTTAACTACTGCTGACAAAGGAATAGAAGGCTCAAGGGATTATGCCGAAAATAAAGTTAAAAATGAAGGCTTTGTTATGCTGAATCAATTTGCCAATGATGACAACTGGAAGGCACATTATAAAACAACCGGACCTGAGATATGGAAAGACACCAATAAAAAAATCACACATTTTGTTTCGGCAATGGGTACGACAGGTACTATCATGGGGGTTTCCACCTATTTAAAAGAACAAAATAAAAATATTCAAATCGTTGGTGCACAACCAACTGATAATTCCAAAATTCCAGGAATTAGAAAATGGCCATCAAAATATTTACCAAAAATATTTAATCCTAAAAAAGTTGACCAAGTAATTGAAGTTAGCGAAATTGAAGCAAGAGCCATGACAAAAAGATTGGCCAAAGAAGAAGGTATTTTTGCAGGAATGAGCAGTGGTGGTGCAGTTGTAGCTGCTTTAAAATTAGCCAATCAAATTGAAAAAGGAATAATTGTTACCATTATTTGCGATAGAGGTGATCGATATTTATCTTCGGACTTATTTCAATAATCTATCCTAATTTTATTGTTTATTACTTCATCAAATTTAAATCCAAAAAGACTAAATAATAAATTTTAGTTAAATTTGAAAAAAGCAATTTAATTTTAATTTTACATATATCCTTTTTATGAAGAAATCATTTGCAATAGTAAATAAAATTTTAACCTCTTTATTCAATACAAGAGCTGCTGCATTGTATATATTATTATTTGCTGCAGCAATTGCAATTGCAACATTTATAGAAAATGATTTTGGAACAAGTTCTGCTCAAAAAGTGATTTTTAAATCTTGGTGGTTTGAGTTTTTGCTACTTTTATTTAGTATTTCCATTATAGTAAATATCATAAAATTTAAAATGATAAGACAAAAAAAATGGACAGTATTAGTTTTTCATGCTTCCATAGTTTTAATTTTATTTGGAGCTGGTGTGACTAGATATTTTGGATTTGAAGGTATGATGCATATTAGAGAAAATGATGTTTCAAATAGATTTCTATCCTCTAACACTTTTTTAAAATTTAAAGTAATTAAAAATAACGAAACATTTGATTTTGACGAACAAGTCCTGTTTGCAACACTAGGAAATAATAACTGGCATGAATCTTTTTTAATTGGAAATGATTTGATTGATATTAAAGTAAAAGAGTTTATTCCTAACCCAAAACAAATTTTAAGTGAAAGTTTAGATGGCAAACCAACTTTAAAAATTGTTATTGCAGGTATAAATGGCAGGGAAGAGTATTTTATAAGTAAAGGCCAAACAAAAAGAATAAGAAATGTTATCTATAATTTTAAAGAAGAACAAATCCCAGAAGCAATAAATATTAAATTTGAAAACGACTTGTTATTTTTTAAAACTGACAAAGTTCTTACTCAAATGGTAATGTCTACCCAAAAAAAGGATACAATATATCCCTCAGAAAATTTCAAACCTCTAAAGTTACGTTCTTTATATTCTGATGGTGTTAATAATTTTGTTTTACCCGAATTTAATAAAAGTGGCACAATTAGTATTGAATCAGAAAGTGATAAAGTTCAAAGTCAAAGTTTAACAGCACTCTTAATGAAGGTATCTGTTAATGGTAAAACAAAACAAACATATGTTTATGGGCAAAGAGGATTAGCAGGAAGACCACAAATACTCAACTTTGAAGAATTGAATTTATCAATTTCTTATGGAGCAAAAGAAATAACACTGCCATTTTCTATAAAATTAAATAAATTTATATTAGATAAATATCCGGGTACAAATAGTGCTTCTTCTTATGCAAGCGAAGTCCAATTGATTGATAACAATAAAAATGTAAAAAAAGATTTTCGTATTTATATGAATAATATTTTAAATTATAATGGTTATCGTTTTTTTCAATCCTCTTTTGACAAAGATGAAAAAGGGACTTATTTGAGTGTGAATAATGACTTTTGGGGAACTCTAATTTCATATATAGGGTATACCTTATTAACATTGGGTATGTTATTTACTTTTTTTAGTAAAAAAACAAGATTCTATCAAGTTATTCAAAAAATTAAAAAATTAAGAGCAAAGAATTCAACTTTTATATTTGTCTTTTTCATATTATCATCATCATTTTCATTTGCTCAAATCCAAAAAGAAGACTTACATGTAAAATCTATTGTAGATATTGATCATGCAAACAAATTCAGTAAACTCATAGTACAAGACTATAAAGGTAGAATGAAACCTGTCCAAACCTTGTCAAGTGAATTATTGAGAAAATTATCCAAAAAAGAAAGTTTATATGGATTAACTGCTGACCAAATTATTTTGAGCATGTTTGCGAATAGCAATGAATGGTATGGTGTTAATATTATAAAGTTAGGCAAACATAAAGACATTCAAAAAAAATTAGGTATTACCACTAAATACGCATCATATAAAGATTTCTTTTTAAAAAATGGAAATTATAAATTAAGAGAAGAAGTACGTAAAGTTCATAATTTAAAACCAATAGATAGAGGTGTTTACGAAAAAGAATTGTTGAAAATAGATGAAAAAGTAAACATATTAAGTATGATATTTTCTGGAAGTTTATTAAAAATAATTCCAGATACAAATGACCCTAATAATAAGTGGGTTTCATATCACGATCGTAGCCATAACCATGATGATAATGAAAGTAATATTGCTTCCACTTTTTTTAATGCGTATAGTTCTTCATTAAAAAAAGCCATGAAATCTAATAATTATGCTAATGCAAACAAACTAATTGATGATCTCAAAGATTTTCAAATTAACATAGGAGAATCAATAATGCCTTCATCAACAAAAATTAAAGCAGAAATATTTTTGAATAAATCTAATATTTTTAATCGTTTGGCTTTGCTATATATGCTACTTGGAATAGCATTTTTATTCTTTTTATTTTTATCGGTTTTTAAGCCAAATATAAATTTAAAAATAGCTTATAAGGTTTTATTTTCATTAGTTGTCTTAGGTTTTACTTTTCATACAATCGGACTTGGCTTAAGATGGTATGTCTCAGGTAGAGCTCCTTGGAGTAATGGCTATGAGTCAATGATTTATATAGCCTGGACCTCAACTTTAGCAGGTATCTTATTTACAAGAAAATCTTTTGGTGGTTTGGCAGCTACAATGGTATTGGCTGCAACCATACTTTTAGTATCTATGCTGAGTTTTCTTGATCCAGAAATTACCCCTTTGGTTCCAGTTTTAAAATCGTATTGGTTGACTATTCATGTTTCTTTGATTGCAGGAAGTTATGGTTTTTTAATGTTGGGTGCCATTATAGGATTAATCAATTTAATATTAATGATCTTTCTAAAAAAATCTAATAAAATTAGGATTAAAACTATCATTAAAGAAATGACCTATATAAGTGAACTAACTTTAATTGGAGGATTGTTTATGGTTAGTATTGGTACTTATTTAGGTGGTATTTGGGCAAATGAATCTTGGGGAAGATACTGGGGATGGGATGCAAAAGAAACCTGGGCTCTTGTTACTATATTGGTTTATGCCTTTATTCTACATATGAGACTTATCCCAAAAATAAATGGATTATTTGCTTATAATGTGGCTACAATTTTTGGTTTAGCTACGGTTATTATGACTTATTACGGTGTAAATTATTATCTATCAGGCTTACATTCTTATGCAACAGGAGACCCTGTACCTGTACCACAATGGGTGTATATTGTTGTAATTTTTATTGTATTTATCAGCACTATTGCTTACTTTAAAAAGAAAAAATACAATATTACCTGATAAATATTTATGGTATTATAATTCCATTTTCTAAAATGAGATCATATTTATAACCAGCTCCAAAATCTTTATTTAAGGTTACAGTAGCTTTTATTGTTATCATAGAGCCTTCCTTTACAAATGTATTAGATGTAATTACAAGATCGTAATCATCTTTACTTCCATCTTTAATATGAATCCAGTTTCTACCCATAATATTCGGGTTAATTTTTACACATTTACCACTTATTTGTACAGTTTTACCTTCGTATTTTTTATAATTTTCGACTAATTCAGCAATTTTTATTGAGCCAGATTTTACAATTATCTGTTTGGTGTTAGTAGTAGTTTTTTTGTTAATATTTTGTTCTGTTTGTGGTATATTTAATTCTGAACTGCCCCCGTGATTTGCTTGCACCAAACTCGTAACCAAGTAAATTTTATCAAATACTTTATTGTACTCTTTACTTTCAAAATTGGTTTTAAGCAATCCTCCTTTATAAAAATAAGTTTCCCCAATTTTTATGTCAAGTTTTCTTGTAGCTATCCAATATTGTTTGTCATTTTCTTTTACATTAAGATATACATATTTAGTAGTTGGAAGAATTTCCATAACTAAAACCTCATGCATTTCATTACTTAATAATTGATTACTTTGAGTATGTGTATGAGATGAGGATTCTTCGGAAAATATTCCTGTGCTTTTTTCAGAATTCTCATTCTGCTTTGATGATGATATCACCTTTGGACCATTATTACATGCTGAAACAATAGTTAAAACCACTAATAAGATAAATGGTAATCTAAATTTTAAATTCATAATTTATTTTTTCTTTTACTGTAAAATCGTTTTACAAGTTTAGTATATATTCTGTAATTATTTTCTTGACTGCTATTTGAATATTCTCCAGACACACTTATCATAAGTTTTCTACTGATATTATAGTTAAGGTTTGTACCATAATAATTTTGTTTATTTGAGCCTATATGGCTATTAAAGTAGTTAAAATCGGCATATCTAAAATAAAAATTAGCATTAAGTTTATTTTTTAATAAATTTCTTGAATATCTTAAAGAAAAGATATTACTCTCCATATAATTTGATGTATTCCTATTATAATTGATGGAAAAAGCACCGCCAATAACTGGTATTCTTGAATAACTTATATATCCATAGATATTATCCGATTTATTTTGATTATCACTTTGAAATCTTTTACTATAACTAATTCCCGTAATTAAATATTTTACAGGTTTTACATTTAATCTTGTTCTAAAACCTTGCCTAGCTATATCGTCATCTAATAAACGTTCGATATCCGATTTAAAAGTTTCGTAATAAAGAATTCTTTTTCTGGAATCATATGATAATGTGATATCAATTTTTCTATTAAATCTATATCTTGCTGATACATAGAGATTAGTAAGTCTAATATCATTACTTACAGTATCATTAACCTTATTATAGATATCTAACTCTAATGAAGAAAAAAGATTTAATTTTTTCATTATAGTACTTGAATGTTGAAAATAAACATATCTTCTATCAATTTCACCGCTATTCCTTTGCTCAATAAATCCTAAAGTAGTTTGTGAATTATAATTAATATTATTAGATATTCTACCATAGTAAGCACCGTATTCAAACAAGTCAGAATTAAAATTATAATCAAATATATCTGGTCTGAATCCGGCAATAGCTCCTACATAATTTTTACCAAAATATTTATCAACCTGTAAACCATCAATAGCACCTATTGATGACATTTTATTATTTATTTTTCTTCCAATTACTACAGATAAAGTAGGGTCAAAATCATACCTTAAAGCCATATTATATACATTAAAAATATTATTTCGAGATATATTACTTTCACCTGACTTGAGATATTGTCTATATGTTAGATATGATTCCAAAGAAAATTTTGAATCATTAATATGATCAGCGTTTAAAGAAAAACGATACATTATCCTATGCCTATCGTCTCTATTATTTGATAAATTACTATAACTAGCAACCGAAGCCCTTCCTTTTATTTTTTGTAAATATCTCGATTCTTTTTTTTCTTGATTTACAATTTCAATGGTATCTTTATCTAATTCTTTTACAATAATTGCTTTTTCTAGATTTTTATTTTTTATAGAATAATTATAATAAACTTCATCTCCTTTTTTAATATCACACTCATAAATTGCTGAACAAACTACTGAACTAGAAGATTTATTTTTAACTAATAAACAAGGAATTTTTTGGTTTAAAAATTTTAAAGTATCTCCAACTTTGATATGCTTAGTATCATCAAATTTTACATAAACATTTTTTGAAGTCACAAATGATACTTTTCCATTAATCAATTGGTCTTTTTCTTGTCCATAAATATTTGAACAAGTAATTAAAAAAAATGATATGAGACAAAATCTATAATTCATATCATTTTAATTTTCACCATTTGGATGACATTCAAAACAAGCATTACTTTCATAAACATAACCTGACACTTCACTATGATCATTATTGGTTTCTGAACTTGTATGGCAAGTAATACAAGTAAATATTGAATAATTACTAGTATTTGTATGGCAATCTGTACAATTATTCCATTCATCTTGATGTGCTCCACTGTAAATTGGAAAATATTGCCCATCATGATCAAATGTTGAAGGTTCCCAAGCTGTTTCGGTATGACATAACATACAATCATCTGGAAATTGGGCACTTATATGGTTAGGATTTGTGGCAGCATTATAATCCGCTTGATGACATCCAATACATGTATTTGGAGTATTATTATAATCTCCATTATGACAGGCAGCACAATCATTGGCTATATTTGCATGAGCTCCATTCAATTGATAATAATCATTATGATTATCAAAACTAGCAGGCATCCAGTTAGGATTGGTAGTATGACAAACTACACAATCTGTGGAAATTCCTATTGCATTATGGTTTGGGTTTGTCGTATTACTATATTCACTATTATGACAACTAATACAATCAGGTGATGCATCTGAATAATTATTTGTAATATGACATTGATTACAATCTTGTATATCATGACCTAAAGTAAGAGGAAAAAAGTCATGGTCAATTGTTGCTGGTGTCCATCCTGGATTTGTTGTATGACAAGAAACACAATCTGTAGAAAATCCAACTGTACTATGATTTGGATTATTTGTATTATCATAATCATTTTGATGACACGTGACACAATCAGGTGATGCGTCAGAATAATTACCTGTTGTATGACATTCATTACAGTCAATTCCTAAATGCCCTCCCGTTAAAGGGAAATTGGTTGAATTATGATCAAACCCTTCACCTTTACTTCCTGTAGGATGACAAGCAAAACATGCATTATCCTCATAAAAATAACCTGAAATTCCATTGTGATTCTCATCAGTTTCCGGATTTGAATGACATGTTGTACAAGTAAATTCTGAATAATTATTTGGGTTGGTATGACAATCTATGCAATCATCCCATTCTCCTTTATGCTCTCCACTATAGATTGGGAAAAATTGTGCATCATGATCATCAAACCTTGCAGGCATCCAATCAGGATCTGTTGTATGACAAACTACACAATCTATAGTAAAATTTAAAGTTTGGTGATTAGGATTAGTTGATTCATTGTAATCATTTTGATGACAACTAATGCATTCCGAAGATATATCGGAAAAATCACTTGAAAAATGACATTGATTACAATCTTGTATATCATGCCCTAATGTAAGAGGGAAAAAATCATGATCAACAAAATCAGTTTCCCAACCTATTCCCAATGGGTTATGGCAGTCAATACAATCGGTTCCAAATCCTGAACTTTCATGATTAGGGCTTTGGGTATTTATATAATCTTCTTTATGACAATTAATACATTCATTACCAATTCTATCAAATCTTAAATTAGTCTCCGACAAATGACAATCAACACAACTCAAAGTACTATGTGCACCTATAAGTGGAAAACCATTTTCTTCATGTAATTCGGGAATATTATCAACCAACCATGTTTGAGAGGTATGACATCTTACGCAATCATTACCTACTGACATGCTATGTATATCTTCATGACAAGAGGCACATTGAGATGGAGCTTCATCAAAAATCAAAGAAGTATGGCACTCTGTGCAATTAGTTTGATCATGGGCACCTTCCAATTTAAAATCGGTAATATTATGATTAAATTGAATGGTTTCATAATTCATTAACCAACTATCGGAATTATGACATTGAGCACAATCAATTTTCAACTCATCACCATGAGGTGTCTGAGCAAAAACAGATAAACATCCTAATAAAATTAATATAATTAGTGGCAATCTATACATTCAAATTTCCCTATTTTATAATTTATTTTGGTTTTTCCATCCACGATACTCGATGTATGGCATTCATTACATGCTATTTCTGCATGTT
>JAUWLK010000299.1 GCA_030613745.1 Flavobacteriaceae bacterium
ATACATTAAAATATATAATTCAAAAATACTCATTTTCTATTTAAAACAAATTTGTAAAAAGTATTTATATTTTTTATAAATTTGTGTAATCCGTTAATTAAAATTAAAATATTATGAGTGATAATGATAAAAATTTAGAGGGTAATCTTAAAGATGCGGCAAAAAAAATTAAAGATAGTGCAAAAGAACTGGCAAAAGATTTAGAAGAGAATACAAAAGATTTTCAAGAAAGTACAAAAGAAACAGTCAATGAATTTACTAAAGGTGCAAAAGATGCGTATGAAGATCTGACTTCTAATAAAGAAAATAAAAAAATACTTGCAGGTATTTTAGCTATTCTTCTTGGTGCTTTGGGTATACATAAGTTTATATTGGGTTACTCTAAAGAAGGTATTATTATGTTAGTTATTTCAATTATTTCATTTGGTATCTTAGCGCCATTGATGGGATTAATTGGGCTAATTGAAGGTGTTATCTATTTAACAAAAACCGATGAAGAATTCTACCAAACTTATCAAGTCAATAAAAAAACTTGGTTTTAATTGTTTGTATTTAATTTTCGCTCTAATTCAGCTTGAAACTCTTCCATTACTGGTTTAACAGTACTTTCTGGTAAATCGGCTATACGAAGATACATCAAACCATCAACCGCATTATTAAATTTTGGATCAACATTAAACGCAATTAGTTTTGCATTTTGTTTTACATATTTTTTTAATAAAACCGGCAAACGCAGATTTCCCGGTTCAAGCTCATCAATTATTCTATCAAATTTATTTACATCTGCTTGAGTAGTATCAAACACAAAATCTTTATCTGCGTCTTTTAATTTTACTTTGTACTCTTTTTTAGGTCGAACATATTGAGCAATATATGGATCGTAATAATTTGATTTCATAAACTCAATCATCAGTGATTTTGAAAAATTAGAAAATTGATTACTTATACTCACTCCACCCATTAAATATTTATAATCAGGATACCTTAAAGTCACATGAATAATTCCTTTCCAAAGCAAAAATAATGGCATGGGTTTTTGTTGGTATTCTTTTATTATAAATGCCCTTCCCATTTCAATGGTTTTTTTCATCATAGAATCCAACTCTGGTTCTAATTTAAATAATTCGTTTACATAAAACCCTTCAATACCATACGTTTTAAAAATTTCACTTCCTAACCCCATTCTATAAGCTCCAACAATTTTTTTATTGGTTTTATCCCATAAAAATAAATGCTTATAAAAATTATCAAATCTATCTAAATCAAAAGACTTATTTGTGCCTTCACCAACTTCACGGAATGTGGTTTCTCTTAACCTTCCTATTTCTAATAATATGTTTTTGATATGTTTACTATTGGCAAAATAAATTTTATAATTCTTAATAGTAACCAAACAGGAATCATTATTATTTAATATTTCAATTTCTTTTGCAATTTCTTTTGGTGAAATAGCAGGTATAATTTTTTGTGGAGGTTTAGATATTCTTAAATTAGAAGAATTTAAAATATTACTTCTCTTTTCAAAAGGATTAGCTAACATGTACGTCTTTTTACGTATAAAATTATGGAATTTATTCAAGTCTTGATAGTTTTCTTGCTCCTTAACAGTAATTGGTTTACCTATTCTTACCTTAATGATTCTTCTTTTTTGAGACAGCACTTCAGAAGGTAATTTAGCTGTTCTCAACGTGTCACTAATTTTTGATAAAAGGTAGAATAATCTGCTATTTTTAGCATGAAAATAAATTGGAATAATGGGTACTTTAGCTCTATGAATCAATTTTACAGCACCTATTTCCCAAGGTTTATCAACTACCAACTTTCCATCTTTATATGTTGAAACTTCTCCTGCAGGAAAAATACCTAGCGGACTGCCATCTCGTAAATGTAATAATGCGTTTTTTATACCTGCAACGCTTGATTTGACTTCCTTTTTATCCTCAAAAGGATTTACAGGCATTACATAAGGTTTTAACGGTTCAATTCTATGCAATAAAAAATTGGCAATAATTTTATAATCAGGTCTTTTTTCTACTAATAATTTCAATAATAAAACACCATCAATGCCACCAAGTGGATGGTTTGAAATTGTTATAAAAGATCCTTCTTTTGGAATTCGTTTTAAATCTTCTTCAGGGATTTCAAAATCTATTTGAAATTCATTTAAAATAGCATTTAAAAATGCTACATCTTTTTTGTTTTTATGTTTTATATAAAACCTATTAATTCTTGATATTCGTAATGTTTTTAGCAATAACCATCCTAAAAAAGTACCAATAACTCCTAATTTTTCGAGTTGTATTATTTTAGCGATTTCTTTTGCTGTTACTAAACTCATTTGTTAATTTGAACTTTTAACTACTATCTGAACAGTTTCTCTGCTTAACTGTTTTAGTAAAACCTCTTTGTTTTTTTCAATTTTATTAATGGCTTTATCTGTAAAATGCCTTATAGTAAAAAGTGTAAGATTATCATTATACAAAATCTTATACTTCAATTTAAGCTTATCAAATAATGGCTTAAAGTTATTAAAATTATCTTCAATACAAACTGAGAAGCTAATAGCTGAGTTTTGAATTAAGTTTACTTTCATTTTAAACTGATGTAATAAATTAAAAATTTCACTTATATCATCTTCCATTATAAATGCAAATTCTTTATCAGAAATCGAAAGTAAAATTTGATTTTTCTTTACAACAAAACAAGGTGTTTTTGGTTCAATATCAATTCCTTTACCCACTTCTGTACCATTTAATAAAGGATTTATAAACGATTTAACAAATAAAGGAATTTCTTTTTTTTGTAGAGGCTGTAATGTTTTAGGATGAATAACAGATGCTCCATAAAAAGCCATTTCAATTGCTTCTTTATATGATATTTGATTTAACAATACAGTTTG
>JAUWLK010000169.1 GCA_030613745.1 Flavobacteriaceae bacterium
AAAAACTATGAAATAGACGCAACAACTTGTGAAAAAGACTTAGATGATTTTTTAAGAATTTTAAATCAATTCAACCTAATTGAAGAGTAGTTATGCAAAATAAAAAAGACATAACTATAGCTGTTACAGCTCTTAATGCCATTGACAGTCCCGGTCCTGGGATTGCAGTAATTAGAGGTTTAAAAGAAAGTAAATTTTATAATGTAAAAATTATTGGTCTGGCCTATGAAATTTTAGAGCCAGGCATTTATATGGATGATATGGTAGATAAAGTTTATCAAATACCATATCCTACAAGTGGTTTTGATGCCATGTTAGAAAGATTTAAATACATTCAGGAAAAAGAAAATATTGATGTTGTAATTCCAAATTTTGATGCCGAGCTAATGACTTTTATTAAATTGAAGCCTTATTTCAACAAAATGGGTATCCAATTATTAATTCCTACAAAAGAGCAATTTGAAGAAAGATTAAAAGGAAATTTAAATGAATTTGGAGAAAAGCACGGAATAAAAGTACCTAAAAGTGAAACCATATTTCAAATCAATGAATTAGAAGAAGCTTTAAAAGAATTTGAATATCCTGTTGTTATAAAAGGGAAATTTTATGATGCCTATATCGCTACCTCATTTGAACAAGCAAGAGAGTTTTATTTTAAAGTTTCTGCAAAATGGGGTGTTCCAATAATTATTCAAGAATTTATAAAAGGAAATGAATTTAATGTAACTGCCCTAGGTGATGGAAAGGGAACTATGATGGGAGCTGTGCCAATGCGAAAAACATTTTTAACAGACAAAGGAAAAGCTTGGGCAGGAATATCAATTGATGATCCGAATTTAATTAAAATAGCAGATGATATTATTTCAAAAACCAAATGGGCAGGAGGATTAGAATTAGAATTAATGAAAGAAGATAAAACTGGTGATCTGTACCTTTTAGAAATCAATCCCCGATTCCCTGCATGGTTATATTTAGCAAATGGATGTGGTCAAAATCATCCAGAAATGTTAGTAAAAATAGCCATGAATGAGAAAGTTGAACCTTATAAAAAATATGCTATCGGTAAAATGTTTATCCGATATTCTTATGATATGATATGCGATTTAGATAAATATGAAAAAATATCAATACACGGAGAAGTGTAATTCTAAAAAAAAATTAAAATGAGTAAATTAAAATATGAAAGTCCAATAATTAAGCAAATAAACGCTGGAATTACTAGTAAATTCGGTGAAATGAGCACACTTAAACCTACAACACATATAGCAAATATTCCTGTAAAAAGTCTTATTGAAGAATATGGTTCTCCTTTGTTTGTGATTAATGAACAGACTATCAGAAACACCTATCAGGATGCTTATCATGCATTTTCAACAAGATATCCTAACGTTCAATTTGCCTGGTCATATAAAACAAATTATATAGATGCCGTTTGTAAAGTTTTTCACACAGAAGGTGCTTGGGCTGAAGTTGTTTCAGGTTTTGAATATAATAAAGCAATTAAAAATGGAGTTCCCGGAGATAAAATTATCTTTAACGGACCCGATAAATCTGATGAAGATTTAACAATGGCTGTTCAAAATAATTCTCCTATTCATATTGATCATTTTGACGAATTATATAGTTTAATAGCTATTGCAGAAAAACTAAACAAAAGAGCTAAAGTTGCCATAAGAGTTAATATGGATACTGATATAAAACCTTTATGGGATAGATTTGGGTTTAACTATGAAAACGGACAAGCTTGGGAGGCGATTAAAAAAATAATATCTTCTAAAAATTTAGATCTGATAGGACTTCATACACATATCGGAACATTTATTTTAGAACCAAATGCCTATTATATAGCTGCTACAAAATTAGCTGATCTAGCCATAAACGTTAAGAATAAATTCAAACACGATATTCAATATATTGATATGGGTGGTGGTTTTGCTTCAAAAAACACCTTAAAAGGATCTTATTTAAGTGGGACCGATCTTGCTCCTTCTTTTAGTGATTATGCCGAAAATATTACACAAGCATTGTTAAATGCAGGATTCAGTTCAGAAGATTTACCTTTATTAATTTTAGAAACCGGTAGAGCTTTGATAGATGATGCCGGCTCATTATTAGGCACTGTATTGGCAAATAAACGATTAGCAGACGGAAGAAGATCAATGGTAATGGATTTTGGAGTCAATATTTTATTTACATCATTTTGGTACAATCATATTATTTCTCCTGCTCAAGAATGTAGTTTATATACCGAAGAAACTGTAATGTACGGACCATTATGTATGAATATTGATGTGATTAGAGAAAGTATAAATTTACCACCTTTAAATAAAGGAGATCATGTTGTTGTTCATAGAGTTGGTGCATATAACATGACACAATGGATGCAATTTATCACTTTAAGACCAAAAGTTGTTATGATTGACACCAATGGAAAAGCCCATATTATTAGAGAAAGCGAGAGTAATGAATATGTTTCTAAATTGGATATTACACCTGAATATTTGCAAGAAATTGATCTATAAATAATCTACTTTCAATTTATGACTATCAAAAATGAATATTGGAATTTTTTAACTTGTAGTATTTTAAATAGCTACTCTCAAATATTTTTTTCAAAAAAAAAGGTATTTGCAATACTTATTTTATTTGCTACTTTTTTGAATCCTGAATTAGGATTTTGGGGATTTTTAGGAGTTGTATTTACCAATTTGATTGCAGATGGACTTGGTTTTAACAAGCACACCATAAAAGAAGGTTTATACGGATTAAATTCACTACTAGTTGTTCTCGGTCTATCCGTTTTCTTCAAATTGAATATTACATTTATTTTTGTTTTTATTACAATTAATATATTCACATTAATTCTTTCAGTTGGGTTTTCAAATTTAATGGCAAAAAACGGTCTGCCTTTTTTAGCTTTTCCCTTTGTTATTGCAATTTGGGTTACTTTTTATGTAATGAATAGTTATACAAATCTAGAAGTAGATGAAGGAAGTATTTATTTTTTAAATGATATTTTTAAGATTGGTGGTTTAACTTTATTAGAACTTTACGAATCCTATGATAATTTTCCAATACCTGCTATCATTAAAGGATATTTTAAATCATTATCTGCAATTATTTTTCAGTTTAACTGGATTGCTGGGTTATTAATTTCTATTGGTCTGTTAATCGCATCTCGAATTTCTTTTTCCCTTTCAATAATTGGATACTTAACTGGTTATCTATATTATGTCGTGGTTGGTGAAAATGTGCAAAATTTACAATACGGATATATCGGTTTTAATTTTATTTTATTCGCAATAGCGGTTGGTGCGTTTTACTTTATTCCAAAAAGAAAAATACATATAGCAGTAATTGTATTAACTCCGGTTTTAGGCTTGTTAATAACAGGATTAAGTGGATTTCTATCTCCGTTTGGTTTGCCAGTTTTTGCCTTCCCATTTATGATTATGACTACCTTGATCATATATGTAATGAATTTTACAAGAAAAAGAGATTTATTTCCTGAAACGATTTACCAAACATATTCTCCTGAGAAAAATTTGTACAATTATAATAATTATTTTGAACGTTTTGGAAGTGACAAATACTTAATAAAAATTGGTTTACCATTTTTTGGAAAATGGAAAGTATGGCAAGGTCCGAATGGAAAACATACGCATAAGGGAGAATGGAAAAATGCCTGGGATTTTGTAATTGAAGATAAAGATCAAAATTCTTATAAAAATGATGGTGTTTATTTAGAAGATTATTATTGCTATGGGGCTCCTGTAGTTGCTCCTGCTGATGGAACTATTGTAAATATTATTGATGGAATTGAAGATAATGATCCGGGAAATATTAATATGTCTCAAAATTGGGGAAATACCATCGTAATAAAACATGCTGATTTTTTATTTTCTCAAGTAAGTCATTTAAAACAAGATTCATTTAAAGTTAAAATTGGTGATTTTATAAAAAAGGGAGAACAAATTGCAAGCTTGGGCAATTCTGGTCGTTCACCACAACCTCATTTACATTTTCAATTACAAGCAACGCCTTATGTTGGTTCAAAAACTTTGGAATACCCCCTTAGTTATTACATAAACTATAAAGATAAGGAAGAAGAGTTTTTATCATTTAAATATCCTAAAGAAGAAGAAAATATAAGTGATATTAAAATTAACAAAATATTAAACAAAGCTTTTAAACTAATCCCAGGCATGGTTTTTAAAGTAAGTTCCAACGATGAAAGGTTTAAAGATTCTGAATGGGAAGTTCATACAGATGCTTATAATTTAACTTATATAACTTGTGCCAATTCAGATTCATATGCATATTTTGTATATGATGGAACCGTATTGTATTTTACAACATTTGAAGGAAATAAAAACTCTTTATTATACTATTTTTATTTAAGTTCTTTTAAAATATTTTTAGGGGATTATAAGTCTTTAGACATTCAAGATTCTTTCCCAATACACTCTGTATTTAAAGGAACTGTAAAATATATACAGGATATAATTGCTCCTTATTATCAATTCTGTAAAGCAAATTATACATCTAAATTAATTGAGATTAATAAAGAGAATAACACCTTTATTATTAATTCTACTTTAGATAAAAAAATAGCAGGAAAAAATGCAGGGAAAATTGATTTCCAAATTTTTGGTGATGAAATATCATTAAATAAAATTAATGTAAAAACTGATTCAGAATCATTTGACATACACATAAAACATCTAATAAATTTTTAGCCATGAAACAGCTCTTTTTAATATTTATGTTTGGCTTAACTCCTTTAATGTTTGCACAAACAATTGATTATAATACCGAAACACTTGCCCTTTTTAATAATGAAAATTGGGAGAGCCTAATAACAATAGGTGAAGAGGCTTTTCAAAAAAATCAATCTTCTTATGAAATAGAATATAGATTAGCTGTTGCCTATTACAATACAAATCAATATTTTGATAGTGCCAAACACTTTGAAAATATTAAGAAAACATACAATATCAACAATGACACTATTCAAGAATATTTATACTATTCTTATTTATTTTCCGGGAAAAAACAAGACGCACTTTTAATTTCAAAAAATTTTCCTTTTCATTTAAAACAAAAATTAGAAACTAAAAATTTTGAATTTATTGACTATCTAAATGCCGAAACAGGAATTAAATTAAGTAGTAGAAGTAATATTGATATTGAAAATATGCCTTATTTTAATGTTGGTTTAGGTCAAAAGTTAGGATATCATTTAAAATTAAATCATTCTTATACCTCATTATCTCAAAATTATATTGATTTTGATTATAAACAAAAAGAATATTATTTAAATGCTAATCTTCATGTAGCTAAAGGTCTTACTTTAATTCCTGCTTATCATTATGTCAATATTTTAGAAAATACAGAGTCTATAACTAGAAGACGTCGTACTGATATAATTACTACGAGAGCAAATAATGAAAAAATACATTTATTGCATTTTGCTCTAAAAAAACAATGGAATAGGTTTTTTATAATGCCAAATATATCTTATTCAAGTGCAAATTTAGTTATAGATGATATTGAAGAAGAAACAAGAAATATCATCCAATATGGTTTAGATCTTGGCTATTCAATAAATGGATTAAAAGATAAACTCTGGTTAGGTTTTGGTGCAAATGTTTTAAATCACGACAGTAATAGTGAAAATGAGTTAATTTGGAATGCAAAAGCACATTATCAAATTAACCCCAAATCCTTTTTATATTTTAAATACTTAAACGCCAATACTTCAAATTTTTCTGAAGATAATGCAATGTACTATTATAATTCAGTTTCTGTTTTAGTTGACAAAATTAGTGCAACTTTTGGATACAGTTTAACTCCTGAATTTTCATGGTTTATAAATTACCAGTATGAGAATGCTGAAGATATTGAAAATGACTTTTTATTTACTTATAACACTATTATTACAGGATTGAAATATAATTTTTAAAAATAAAATTAATACAATGAAGAAAATAATTTTAACAACTGCGTTTCTATTTATTTTAACAATAATAAACGCCCAAAGAAATGAATTACTAAATGCTTTTGAACAAAGTTATAGCAATGAAAAAAATCAAGAATATGC
>JAUWLK010000010.1 GCA_030613745.1 Flavobacteriaceae bacterium
TATTGTCTTTAAAAATGATTTTTTAATTTTCACTTTTGCAATTTTTAATATATATTTGCACTTATTTAGAATGAATCTAATTTATTATGATACAGGTAACTGAAAAAGCAAAACTAAAGGCTATAGAACTTATGAAGGAGGATGGGTATGATGCCTCAAAAGATTTTATTAGAGTTGGTGTTAAAAGCGGTGGATGTTCTGGCTTATCCTATGAATTAAATTTTGTTAAAGAAGAAAAAGAAAATGATCAGATTTTTGAAAATAATGACATTAAGATAATCATTGATAAAAAAAGTTTTTTATATCTGGTTGGTACAACTTTAGATTATTCAGGTGGTTTGAATGGAACAGGATTTGTTTTTATTAATCCGAATGCCAATAGAACCTGTGGATGTGGAGAAAGTTTTTCACTTTAAGCCCATTTTCTAACACTTACTTTAGAAAGTGAATAAAATATGATAAATGAGTAAATATACAGAAGACGATTTAAAAAAAGAACTGGAAACCAAAGAATATGAATATGGTTTTTATACGGATATTGAATCTGAAACATTCCCAAAAGGATTGAATGAAGAAATAGTACGTGCTATTTCTAAAAAGAAAAATGAACCCAAATGGATGACCGAATGGCGATTGGATGCTTTTCAAATTTGGCTAAAAATGGAAGAACCAGAATGGGCAAATGTTAAATATGAAAAACCTAACTTTCAAGAAATTAGTTATTATTCTGCTCCAAAACAAAAAAAAGAATTAGAAAGTTTAGATGAAGTTGATCCTGAATTATTAAAGACTTTTGAAAAACTAGGAATTTCCATTGACGAACAAAAACGTCTTTCAGGTGTTGCCATGGATATTGTAATTGATTCTGTTTCTGTAGCAACAACTTTTAAAAAAACTTTAGCAGAAAAAGGAATCATATTTTGTCCGATTTCTGAAGCAATACAAGAGCATCCTGAATTGGTTAGAAAATATATAGGTAGTATTGTACCCAAAACTGATAATTTTTATGCCGCTTTAAATTCTGCCGTTTTCACGGATGGTTCATTTTGTTATATTCCAAAAGGGGTAAAATGCCCAATGGAATTATCAACCTATTTCAGAATAAACGAAGGTGGAACCGGACAGTTTGAACGTACATTACTAATTGCAGATGAAGGAAGTTATGTAAGTTATTTAGAAGGATGTACTGCCCCTGCTCGTGATGAAAATCAGCTACACGCAGCTGTGGTAGAATTGATAGCTTTGGATGATGCTGAAATTAAATACTCAACTGTACAAAATTGGTATCCTGGTGATACTGAAGGAAAAGGTGGTGTTTATAACTTTGTAACCAAAAGAGGAATTTGCCATAAAAACTCAAAAATTTCATGGACTCAAGTAGAAACAGGAAGTGCAGTAACTTGGAAATACCCAAGTTGTATATTAAAAGGAGATAATTCTGTAGGAGAATTTTATTCTATTGCAGTAACTAACAATTATCAACAGGCAGATACTGGTACTAAGATGATCCATTTAGGTAAAAACACCAAAAGCACTATTATTTCAAAAGGAATTTCAGCAGGAAAATCACAAAACTCTTATCGAGGATTGGTTCAAATAAATTCACGGGCAGATAATGCCAGAAATTTTTCGCAGTGTGACTCATTATTAATGGGAAATGAATGTGGTGCACATACTTTTCCTTATATAGAAGTCAAAAACAAAACAGCTCAAATTGAACACGAAGCAACAACAAGCAAAATAGGTGAAGACCAATTATTTTACTGTAACCAGAGAGGAATTGATACCGAAAAAGCCATAGCTTTGATTGTAAATGGGTTTAGCAAAGAAGTACTTAATAAATTACCTATGGAATTTGCAGTAGAAGCACAAAAATTACTTGAAATAAGTTTGGAAGGAAGTGTAGGTTAGAATTAAAAATTTGAAGTTTAAGATTTAAAATTATGGCTACGATTACAATATTTGAAGATCTGGAAGTATGGAAGAAAGCCAGAATTTATGCCAAAGATATTTTTGATATTGCCTCTAAAGAAAAATTTCAAAATGATTTTAAACTAATCAACCAGATCTTAAGCTCATCAGGATCTATTATGGATAATATTGCAGAAGGATTTGAACGGGAAGGAAACAAAGAATTTATTCATTTTCTAACTATATCAAAGGGTTCATGTGGAGAATCACGATCACAATTATATAGAGCTTTTGATAGGAGTTATATTGAAGAAAATGAATTAGATCAACTAAAAATAAAAAGTATTGAATTAAGCAAATCGTTATCAGGTTTTATAAAATATTTACAAAAATCTGAGTATAAAGGAAATAAATTTTCCTAATGAAATGTAATTCAATTTTAAATATTAAATTTTGAATGTTAAATTTATATAATGTTAAGTATTAAAAATTTACACGCAGGAATAGCAGATAAAGAAATTCTTAGAGGAATTGATCTAGAGATAAAACCAGGAGAAGTACATGCTATTATGGGACCAAATGGTTCAGGTAAAAGTACACTTTCGTCAGTTATTGCAGGAAATGAAACTTACGAGGTTTTAAAAGGAGATATTTTATTAGATGATGAAAGTATTTTAGATCTAGCTCCAGAGGAAAGAGCTCATAAAGGTATCTTTATGTCTTTTCAATATCCAATTGAAATTCCTGGAGTAACCACAACTAATTTTATTAAAACCGCTATCAATTCTAAACGAAAAGCACAAGGATTAGAGGACCTTCCTGCCAAGGATATGCTGAAAATGATTCGTGAAAAAGCTGAGCTTTTAGAAATGGATCGTAAGTTCTTATCACGTTCATTAAACGAAGGCTTTTCAGGTGGTGAGAAGAAGCGCAATGAAATTTTTCAAATGGCAATGCTAGAACCTAAATTGGCAATTTTAGATGAAACCGATTCTGGTTTAGACATTGACGCTTTAAAAATAGTTGCAAATGGTGTAAATAAATTAAAAACTAAAGATAATGCTGTGATTGTAATTACACATTACCAAAGACTTTTAAATTATATTGTGCCTGATTTTGTTCATGTTTTACACAATGGGAAAATAGTCAAATCCGGTGGCAAAGAATTGGCTCATGAGTTAGAAGAAAAAGGTTACGATTGGTTGAAATAAACCCATCCATAATCCTTTCCCAAAGGGAAGGGAAATCACTTTGAAAAAACTTAAAACAATCAATATCATATTCTAACTTGGGATGATTACAAGAATAAAAGAGAAAAAAGATAAAATGAAATTGGAAGAAAAATTAGCTGCCTCCTTTTTGGCATTTGAAAATAGAGGAAATATTGACTTAGATTCAAATGTTCACGAAATTCGAACTAAAGCAATTTTAACTTTTGAAAAACAAGGTTTCCCTTCAAAAAAAGATGAAGATTGGAAATATACTTCTTTAAAATCTGTGTTAAAATACGATTATAGTATTTTTCCAAAAACTGATGCAACAATAGAACTTGCAGCTGTTAAAAAATATTTTTTACATGAAATTGAATCCTATAAAATAGTTTTTATAGATGGAGCTTATAGTTCATTTTTATCTGACACCACACATGAAGGAGCTGATATTTGTTTGTTATCAGCTGCTTTAAAAAAGCCTAAATACAAAATGATTATCGATCACTATTTTGATAAAATTACATCTAAAAGTGATAGTCTGACATCATTGAATACAGCTTTTTCTAAAGAAGGTGCATTTATTAATATTCCGAAAAACACGGTTGTAGAAAAACCTATTCAAATAATATTTTTTTCTACCGGAAGTGAAAAAGAATTGATGCTAAATCCGAGAAATTTAGTTATCGTAGGAGAAAATTCACATGTTCAAATATATGAACGACACCAAAGTTTAAACAATAATGTTATTTTGACCAATTGTGTTTTAGAGATATTTGCTCATAAACGAGCTATTGTTGATTATTATAAAGTGCAAAATGACAAAGAAAATGCATCTATAATTGATAATACTTATGTACAACAAAAACAAAATAGTATAGTATCAGTTAATACTTTTACGTTTGGTGGAAAATTAACAAGAAATAATATTGAGGTTTATCATGAAGGGGAACACATCAATACAAATCTTAATGGTATAACTATCATTGGAGGTAAACAACATGTTGACAATCATACTTTAATTAATCATAAATCCGAAAATTGTGAAAGTCATGAATTGTACAAAGGTATATATGATGATTCTGCAACTGGCGTTTTTAACGGAAAAGTAATTGTAGATCAAAAAGCACAAAAAACAAATGCTTTTCAACAAAATGACAATATTTTAATTGGAGATAAAGCCTCTATAAATGCAAAACCTCAATTGGAAATTTTTGCTGATGATGTAAAATGTTCTCATGGATGTACGATTGGTCAGCTTGATGAAAAAGCATTATTCTATTTACAATCGCGAGGAATTCCTAAAAAAGAAGCAAAAGCCTTAATGCTTTTTGCATTTGGAAATGATGTAGTTGAAAAAATTAAAATTCCAGCTTTAAAATCAAGAATCATCAAATTGATTGCAGAAAAATTAAATGTTGAATTGGGGTTTGAGATGTAAGCTCTTCCTAAATCCCTACCTGCCGCAGGCAGGGTTTAGAATGAAATAAAATTCTTATTCAATACTTTTCAAAATATCTCTTAAAAATCCATTTACATCAAATTCAGGATCTTCGGTCAAACCTGTTCTAACAATTACTATTTCCTTAGATGGAATGATAAAAACAAACTGACCTTGATAACCATTAGCGGAAAATAAATCTTTAGGAACATCTGGGTAAACTCCCCCAGAATTTAACCAAAAATGAGCACCATATATTCCATCAGATCCATTTGTAGGAGTTGATACATATTTTACCCATGTAGAATCAATAATTTGTTCACCATTCCAATTTCCATCATGTAAATATAACAAACCAAATTTTGCCCAATCTCTCGTATTAGCCCACCCATAAGAAGAACCTACAAAATTTCCAGCTAAATCAGTTTCAATCAAAGCCGAATGCATTCCTATTTTATCTAATAACTCTTCATACCAAAAATCGAGATACTCTTGATGTGTTTTGAATTCTTTTCTCAATAAATAACCGGCTAATAAATTGGTTGTCCCTGATGAATAATTCCAACTTTTGTTTGATTTTCCAGACATAGGTTTTTTTAATTGAACTTTACCCATTTCTGTTTCCAAAAATAACATTTTACTCACATCAGATAAAGTATTATAATCTTCAACCCATTGCAAACCACTATTCATGTGTAACAAATCACTATAAGTAATTTTTTTTCGATCATCTTCTTGCCATTCAGTAATATTAGGTGTAGTATTAATATCTAATTCACCTTGTTTTTGTAAAATTCCATAAATTGTTGCCGTAATACTTTTAGTCATAGACCAACCTAAAATTGGAGTATCTTCATTAAACCCGTTTGCATATTTTTCGGCAATGATTTGATTTTTATAAACAACTATAACAGAGCGCGTTTTTTTAATATTTTCATCTGATTTATCAAAAGCATTTTCAATTGCATTTTGTAAAACCTGATAATCAATATTAGCAAAAATAGTATCTCTTTGACGTGAGCTACCATACGGAAAAGATAAATTATTTGGCGTTTTATTTCGATGAGGAATTTCAAACTTGATATCAGGATTATAATCGTTGTTAATTAAAATAGCTCCCAAACCATCAACATAAATTGCTTTTCTGCTTTTTAATCCAAATATTGAAGAAGTTACAGACCGTTCTGCTAAATTTACATTATTCTTAGCTTGATCAATTGGAGGAAAATCATTGTCACCTTTTTCAACAGATTCTTGGGTACGGTTTGCTAAAAAAATTCCCGAAGCTACACTTTTTGATGAAAAACCTGTTATGATATCTAAACGAGGATAATTTGTATAAGCAAAATAGACAATACCTAACAGTAATATAGTTAGTATAATTTTAAAAATTTTCTTCATTTTTTAACTTTTTGATGTTATTTAATTCTCATTATCTATTAAAAATAATTGATATTATAATATTTTAAAAACCTTCTTTGTTAATTCTAAATATATTCTATCTTATTGATATTTAATTATTTAAATAATTGTATTTAATTTTAACAGTAACAAAAGTAACCTAAATTTTTTCAATTCAAAAATATTCAATACATTTGTTGACCATTTGGTTAAACTTAATGGTTAAACCATTTAATTAAACTATATGATCAAAACTAAAGATATAAGCGCTGAAGAAAAAATTTTAAATGCTGCAAGGCGTGTTTTCGAAAACAAAGGAATGGCTGGAGCCAGAATGCAAGAAATTGCCAATGAAGCAAAAATCAACAAGTCTTTGTTACACTATTATTACAGAAGTAAACAATTATTATTTGAAGCTGTTTTTAAAACCGCTTTTAACAAATTAGCGCCTCAAATAAACACAGTACTAAACTCTGATCAATCGATTTGTGAAAAAATTAAAAACTTTTCAAACAATTACACAACATTTATGATCAAACATCCGTATTTACCAAATTTTATTTTACAGGAATTAAATAGAAATCCGGAATTTGTTAAAGAATTGATCTCAACAAAAACTTTTCCTAGCATGAATAATTTTAAAAATCAAATTAGTGATGCAGTAAAGAAAGGTAAAATCAGACCTATAGAAGCTGAACAACTTTTTATCAATATTTTGGCTTTAAATATTTTCCCTTTTATAGGTGCTCCACTTATTAAAGGATTTATTAATGCAACTGACAAAGAATACAAAACTATTTTAGAGCGTCGTAAAACTGAAGTGTCCGATTTTATCATACAATCCATAAAATTAAAATAATGAAACGAGCATGCAAAATGATTATATCCCTAGAAAATGATTCTAAGCGAACAGCATGTGATCTATTAAAACAATAAATATAAATACATGAAAAAAATTATATATTTTATCTTTTTGATGGTTTTTACAACTGCATTTTCTCAAGAAGAATTGAGTTTGACTAAATGTTATTCATTAGCTGAAATAAATCATCCTATAGCGAAACAAAATGAATTAATTCCGCAGCAAAATGAATTAAATACAGATATTATCAATACAAAAAAATATCCAAAAATTGATTTTGATGCTCAAGTCACATACCAATCAGATGTTATCCACTTCCCAACAGAAAATCCTGGATTAATATTTGAACTTCCAAATAAAGATCAATACAAAACAACGTTAACTTTAAACCAACTAATTTATAGTGGAGGATCAATTAAAGCTGCAATTGAAGATGAAAATGCCAAATCAAAAACACAACAACAACTTGTTCACGTAGAGTTGTACCAATTAAAACCTAAAATAAATCAACTGTATTTTTCAATTTTACTTTTACAAGAAAAAAAAGATCTTTTAAAAGCAAAACAAAACCAACTACAAGAAAAACTCAAAGAAGTTAAAGCAGGTATAAAATATGGTGCTGTTTTACCTTCTTCAGATTCTGTTTTAGAAGCTGAACTTTTAAAATTAAACCAACAATTAATTAAAATTGAAAGCTCTAAGTTGAACTTATTTCAATCTTTAAAAAAATATTTAGGAATTCCAATAACAGAATCAACTACTTTAGTATATCCTGAAATATCAGATAATTTATCAAGTTCTTTAAATCGACCTGAATTAGATTTATTCAACCTACAAAAAGAGCAAATAGATTTTACCTCAACTATAATATCAAAAAACAGACTGCCAAAAGTATACGGATTTGCTCAAGGTGGTTATGGCAACCCTGGATTAAATATGTTAGACAATTCTTTTCAAGCATTTTATGTTGTGGGATTAAAATTAAATTGGAATGTTTTTGATTGGAATAAAACAAAAAAACAAACACAAGTACTTAAATTAAATAAGCAATTTATTGATACAGAGAAAGAAAAATTTGAATTAAACACTTCTATTCAATTAGAACAGCAAATTATTGAAATAAATAAATATAAAAACTTTACTAAAAGTGATCAATCTATAATTGAATTACACAAGCAAATTGTTAAAACAGCAGATTCACAATTAAAAAATGGTGTAATTACCTCATCAGAATACATTGAAAAACTGACTAATCTTTATGAAGCTGAAAATAATTTAAAAACTCATCAAATTCAATTATTATTATCACAAGCTAATTATAAAACTATTCAAGGTATTTAAAAACAAGTAAAAAATAAACAAATGAAATCACCATTTACAATATTATACACAGCCATCTTTACGATTATTTTAAGTTCATGCAATTCTAATTCTGAACTAGCCGATGGATACGGAAATTTTGAAGCTGTTGAAACAACTATTTCAGCAGAAAGCAACGGAAAATTATTAAAATTCGATATTGAAGAAGGACAAATCCTAAAGAAAAATACTATTATAGGATATATTGACACTATTCAATTGGCATTAAAAAAAGAACAGTTAATAGCTTCAAAAAATGTTATATCCTCAAAATCAAAAGGAGTTCTTTCTCAAATAAAAGTATTAAAATCGCAGCTAAAAACAGCACAGATCTCTAAAAAAAGAACTGAAAATTTGATTGCAGCAAATGCTGGAACACAAAAACAATTAGATGATATTAATGGAAAAATTGATGTTATAATCAACCAAATTATAAGTGTAGAAACACAAAACGCACCTATTGTAAATGAATTAAAAAGTATTGATGTACAAGTAAAACAAATTGAAGATCAAATACAAAAAAGCATTATTACTAATCCGGTAAATGGGACAGTTTTAGTAAAATATGCCGAACCTAATGAAATTACTTCTTTCGGAAGACCTTTATATAAAATAGCGGATTTAAGCACCATGCAATTGCGTGTTTATGTAAGTGAAGCTCAATTGGCATCTATTAAAATAGGGCAAGAAGTTACTATTAAAATTGATGAGAATGAAGATATGAAAAACTACGATGGTATAATTACCTGGGTTGCTGCTGAAGCTGAATTTACACCTAAAATTATTCAAACTAAAGAAGAAAGAGTAAACTTAGTATACGCAATAAAAATAGATGTAAAAAATGATGGAAGTTTAAAAATAGGAATGCCTGCAGAAATGTGGTTAAAATGATTTGAAAATGAAATAATTAAATAATTTAAAAATGCTGATTAATTTTTAAATTAAACAATTGAAAAATTATCAGTAGGTGTTAAGTAAATATAGAACTTATTAATCATCCCAAAATTTTATAATCATGAAAATCTTAAAAAAAATAGCAGCAGTACTTGCTTTATTCATTGGTTTAATGTCAGTTTTTGCAGGATCAAAAGTGCTACTTGATATTGACACCAAAGATTACACCATTTTAATCTGGTTGGTTTCCTACAATGTCATTTTTGGGTTAATCTCAATTTTTGCAGCATACCTAATTTGGAAAGCTAAAAAAAATAGTAAAAATTTAACACTATTCATTTTATCTATGCATTTTATGGTTTTTATATACCTGAAATTTCTTAGTAATACTGTTGCTACAGAAAGTGTAAAAGCAATGATTTTCAGAACGAGTATTTGGATATTCATAGTTGTTTTATCAATAATAATTCCTAAATATTTTAACAAACAACAAAAATAAATTTGTGGGTATAACAGTAAAACATATTTCAAAATCTTACGGTGAATTAAAAGCAGTAAATGATATTTCTTTTGATGTAAAAAAAGGTGAATTGTTTGGGTTAATTGGTCCGGATGGCGCTGGTAAAACTACTATTTTTAGAATACTAACTACACTTCTAATAGCTGATGAAGGTAAGGCAACTGTAGCGGGTTATGATGTTGTAAAAGATTATATTGATATTAGAAATCATGTAGGATATATGCCTGGTCGATTTTCTCTTTATCAGGATTTAACTGTTGAAGAGAATTTGGAATTTTTTGCAACAATATTTGGTACCACCATTGAAGAAAACTATGATTTGATTAAAGAAATATACATTCAAATAGAACCATTTAAAGATCGTAGAGCAGGTAAATTATCTGGTGGTATGAAGCAAAAACTAGCTTTAAGTTGTGCCTTAATTCACAAGCCCAAAGTACTGTTTTTAGACGAACCAACGACTGGTGTTGATCCTGTTTCTCGAAAAGAGTTTTGGGAAATGCTCAAACGTTTACAACAAAAGGGAATTACAATTTTAGTTTCTACTCCTTATATGGATGAAGCTGCTTTATGTGACAGAATTGCATTAATTCAAGATGGCAAAATATTAGAAATTGATACTCCTAAAGAAATTGTAAAACATTATCCTAAAAAAATATATGATGTAAGTGCTGATAATATGTACGAACTCATTTTAAATTTGAATGAATATGAACACAATTATAGTGTACATCCTTTTGGGGAATTCATTCATTATACCGACAAGAGAAATGATTTTAATCCTCAAGAACTAGTTCAATTTTTAGAAAATAGAAATCTCAAAAATATTGTTATAAAACAAACTCAAACAACCATTGAAGATGCTTTTATGGAATTGGCAAAATAAAAATGAAAAAATCAAATATCATACAAGTTGAAAATTTAACCAAAATGTTTGGTGATTTTACTGCTGTAAATGCCATTACCTTTGAAATAAAAAAAGGGGAAATCTTTGGTTTTTTAGGAGCAAATGGTGCCGGTAAAACAACTGCAATGAAAATGCTAATTGGCATTCTAACCCCAACTTCTGGAAATGCTCAAGTAGCCAATTTTGATGTGTATAAAAACCCGGATGATATCAAAAAAAATATTGGTTATATGAGTCAGAAATTTGCTCTGTATGATGATTTAACTGTTAAAGAGAATATTACTTTTTTTGGTGGAATTTATGGCTTGTCCCGAGAACAAATCAAAGAGAAAAGATGTCAGTTGGTTGAAGAATTAGGTTTACAAGAAGTTGTTGATGAATTAGTGAATTCTTTACCTTTAGGTTGGAAACAAAAATTAGCATTTTCTGTAGCTCTATTACACGATCCTAAAATTATATTTTTAGATGAGCCAACTGGCGGCGTTGACCCAATTACCAGACGACAATTTTGGGAAATGATCTATAAAACTGCTCATAATGGAACTACTGTTTTTGTTACTACACATTATATGGATGAAGCTGAATATTGTGATCGTGTATCCATAATGGTTGATGGTAAAATTGAAGCGTTAGATACACCAAAAAAATTGAAAGAACAATTCAAAGTTAATAGCATGAATGATGTGTTTTTAAAATTAGCCAGAGGATGAAACGATTTACAGGGTTTATAAAAAAAGAATTTTACCATATCTTTAGAGATAGACGTTCATTGTTTATTCTTTTTGGTATGCCTATAGCCCAAATTTTGCTTTTTGGTTTCGCTATTACAAATGAAATTAACAATGTTGATATTGCCATTTTAGATAAATCAAAAGATGTCACTTCACAAGAAATTATCAATAAAATTTCTTCTTCTAAATATTTTAGCATGAAACAAAATATTGAAAATGAAGCAGAAATTGAGGCAATTTTTAAAAAAGGAAAAGTAAAAGCTGTTTTGGTTTTTGAAAAAGATTTTAGTAAAAAATTAACTAAAGAAAACAATGCTACCGTCCAAATAATTACTGATGCTACTGACCCAAATACTGCGAATACTATCAGTAATTTTGTAAGTTCCATTTTACAAAAATATCAACAAGAAATTAATAAAGACATACAAATAGCTTATCGAATTATACCTGAAACACGCATGGCTTATAATCAGGAATTAAAAAGTGTTTTTATGTTTGTTCCTGGCGTAATGACCATTATTTTAATGTTAGTTTCTGCTATGATGACCTCAATTTCTATCACTCGTGAAAAAGAATTGGGTACTATGGAAATATTATTAGTATCGCCATTAAAACCTTTTCAGGTTATTATAGGAAAAGTGTTCCCATATATTTTCTTATCAATAATAAACGCTGTAGTCATTATTTTACTAAGTATTTTTATATTTAATATGCCTGTTCAGGGAAGCTTTATCTTGTTAGGTGCAGAAAGTATTTTATTTATTATTTCATCGTTATCCTTGGGTATTTTAATTTCAACTATCTCTGAAACACAACAAACAGCAATGATGATATCATTAATGGGATTAATGCTTCCTGTAATTTTATTATCCGGATTTATTTTCCCTATTAGCAGTATGCCTAAAATTTTACAAGTAATAAGTAATGTCATACCTGCCACATGGTATATCATTATTTTAAAAGGTATAATGCTAAAAGGAGTTGGTTTAACAATTATATGGAAAGAAACATTGATTTTATTGGGTATGACAATATTTTTTATTCTATTAAGTATTAAAAAATATAAGATTCGATTGGAATAAAGGCCCACCTTAACCCTCCTCAAAGGGAAGGAAATTCGTGTCGATTATAAATTATAATTAGTAAAAAATAAAATCAATTTGTATTAATTAGTGAAATTAGTGTCTATGAAAATAATAGGATACATCATCCAAAAAGAATTTAAGCAAATCTTTAGAAATAAAGCAATGCTTCCGCTAATTTTTGTTTTGCCTTTAATACAGTTAATTATACTTTCAAATGCAGCTACATTTGAAGTAAAAGATGTAAAATTCTCTTATATTGATCATGATAAAACTTCTTTTTCAAGAGAGCTGATTGACAAATTTAATGCATCTACTTATTTTAATGTGATAACTGAATTTCCTTCAGAAAAAATTGCAAGTGAAGCAATGTTAAAAGGAGAAGTTGATGTTATATTAGAAATTCCACATTATTTTGAACGCAATCTTTTAAAGGATAAAGAAACTAGTTTATCAGTAATTATTAATGCTATTGATGGTGCTGCTGCTGGTGTTGAAAATGTTTATATCAATCAAATTGTGCGAAGTTTTAATAAAAAAGCACAAGTAGATTTAATGCAGCCTTCAGACATGAAAAATCTACCAAAAAACATTACGAGTATTCCCTCCTTTTGGTATAATAAAACATTGAATTATAAAACATTTATGGTTCCCGGTATATTGGTTTTACTAGTAACTATGATTACTTTATTTTTATCTGGAATGAATATAGTACGTGAAAAAGAAATTGGTACTTTAGAGCAAATGAACGTAACACCTATAAAAAAACATCAGTTTATCATTGGTAAATTGTTTCCGTTTTGGGTTCTTGGAATGTTACTGTTAACTATAGGATTAATCATTGCACGATTACTATTTGATGTGCCTATGGTTGGTAGTTTAAGTGTAATGTATTTGTATACTTCCATTTATATTTTAGTAATTCTGGGTATGGGATTATTTATTTCTAATTATACCGATACCCAACAACAGGCCATGTTTATTGCCTGGTTTTTTGTTGTTATATTTATTTTAATGAGTGGTCTTTTTACTCCAATTGAAAGTATGCCAGAGTGGGCGCAATTTTTAACAGAGTTTAATCCAATAAAATATTATGTAGAAGTAATGCGAATGGTAATGCTCAAAGGTTCAAGTTTTATTGATATTTTACCCCAGTTTACAAAAACATTGATCTATGCATTCATTATGAATGGATTGGCTGTTTGGAGTTATAAAAAAACGAACTAAAAATTTACACAATTGAAAAAAATATCCATACTGGTAATTGCAATTATTTTGCTGTCTTTCAATCTTCCTAATAATGAAAAAACCTATTCTTTAACTATAAAAGTAAAAGATTTACGAAATTCAAAAGGTGTAGTTCAGTTTGCAATATATAACAAAGAAGGTTCTATTCCCGATGAAAAATATAAGAAATATTATAAAAAAGATATTGCAGTTATTAATAATAAAACATCAATTATAACTTTTAATGACCTACCTAAGGGAATTTACGCTATAAATATTCTCCACGATGAAAATAATGATGAAAAAATAGATAAAGGGTTCATACTTCCAACAGAAGGCATTGGATTTTCTAACTATACTTCCATAGGATTTACCAACAAGCCAAAATTCTCTAAAGCAAGTTTTGAGCTAAATACCAACATGGAGGTCAACGTTAAAGTAATCTATATGTAATCATAAATTCTTAAAATATGTACAGGTATCTATTTACAAGTCTTTTGGTGCTCTTTTTTATCAATCTCTCTTTTGCTCAACAAAACAGTTATTCTTTACCTAATGTTGATCTTTCCAAGATTGCTTTAGTCAACCAAAGTGATAGTTATGTTACTTTGCCTTTTGATATCGGTAATATTGAACCCTTGATCTTTGAAGCAAATATTAGTCCGAGTTTTATCATTAGACAAAGAAAGGATTCCAGATTAATGGGAGTTTTAACTGCCCAAATTATTATCAGGATGTATAATGAAGAATCCTTACCTGTTCGAACGCCGAGTTATATTCCACAAATCACTGCTTATTATCTACTTAGCAATAAACAGGCTTTAAATAAACATACAGTCTTTGGAAAAGTTGCTCACCACTCCAATGGCCAGTCTGAAGATTTTTACGATGAGAATGGAGATATTAATGTTGAATCTGGGAATTTCTCTACCAATTTTATGGAATTTGGTTATATCTTCAATAGACACAGTTCTAAATTCAATGCCGAAAAATTCTTAAAGACTTCCTTAGAGATCCATCCTAAAAGCTGGATGTTTGAAGAAATTCGCGGAATATACAGCGGATTTCGGTGGCATAATACTTTTTCTGCTTTTAAGATTCCTATCGGTAATTCAGATACAGAAAAGAGAGCACAAATCTCTTTAAAACTGGAAACTATGATAATGCTGGATGATATCAATGGCTGGAGCACATTCGAACCTGAGAGATTCAATGCAAGCCTTACTTTTTATTACCATCCAAAATTCCTGGAAGAGATAGGATTTTTTGTTCAGTATTATCACGGAATGGATTATTACAATATTTATTTCATGCATCAAATCGATGTACTGCGGTTTGGAATCATGACTGATGTTTTACGCTTTTAAATTTCTTAAATTTAATCATACTTTCAATTAATATTGTAGTTTTGTATTTTGATTCTACCGATAGTTATCGGTACTAAATAACAATAATGTTTAATGTAGAAAAAATCCGTAAAGATTTCCCCATTTTAAATCGAAAAGTAAATGGAAAACCTTTAATCTATTTTGATAATGCTGCTACTTCGCAAAAGCCACAAGTTGTAATTGATTCTATTGTTGATTATTACAGTAATTACAACGCTAATATTCATAGAGGAGTTCACACTTTAAGTCAGGAAGCAACAAACGCCTTTGAAGAAGCAAGGGTGAAAATTCAAAAACATTTTAATGCTGCAAAATCACATGAAATTATATTGACTTCTGGTACAACACATGGCATTAATTTAGTGGCTACAGGTTTCTCTTCTTTCTTAAAAAAAGGTGATGAAATTATTGTTTCTGCCTTAGAACATCATTCTAATATTGTACCATGGCAAATGTTATGTGAAAGAACCGGTGCAACATTAAAAGTAATTCCTATTTCCCTTAAAGGGGAATTAATTCTTGAAGAATTTGAAGAATTACTTTCCTCTAAAACCAAACTTGTTTTTGTAAATCATGTTTCAAATACTTTAGGAACTATAAATCCGATTAAAAAAATTATAGACAAAGTGCATAAAGTTGGAGCAGCTATTTTAATTGACGGAGCTCAAGCGACTCCACATATAAAACCTGATATGCAAAAATTAGATTGTGATTTTTATGTCTGCTCGGCTCATAAATTATGTGGTCCAACAGGTATTGGCATGCTTTACGGAAAAGAAAAATGGCTCAATAAACTACCTCCTTATCAAGGTGGTGGTGAAATGATAAGAGAAGTTACTTTTGAAAAAACTACTTATGCTGATCTACCATATAAATTTGAAGCCGGTACTCCAAATATATCTGGTGGAATTGCTTTTGGAGTAGCTCTTGATTATTTAAATAATATTGGCTTTGACAACATCGCAAATTATGAGAAAGAATTGCTTGAATATGCAACTAAAAAATTACTCGAAATTGAAGGATTAAAAATTTACGGAACTTCAAAAAACAAAGCCTCGGTAATTTCTTTTAATATTGATGGAATTCATCCTTATGATATTGGAGCCATAATAGATAAGTTGGGAATTGCTGTAAGAACAGGTCATCATTGTACCCAACCCATTATGGATTTTTACAAAATACCGGGTACAATTCGTGCTTCGTTTTCATTTTATAATACTAAAAAAGAAATTGATCTATTTATTGAAGCTGTTATTCGAGTGAAAAATATGTTATTATAATTTTAATAAACAAACCATGAAAACCTTTCTTTTAATTTTGATTTTAAGCTTAGCCACAAAGTCTTGTAATGATACCAAAAAACAGATTACCTTAAGCAACAAATGGGAAGTTACATCTATGCAAAACATAAGTAGTTTTGAAAAAAAACCTACCATTCAATTTGATGAAAAAGAAAAAAGAATCTCTGGTTTTTCAGGGTGTAATAATTATTTTGGGACTTATTCTATAGAAAAAAATAATTTATCATTTAATCTAATGTGTTCCACTCGAAAAATGTGCCCCGTTTTGACTATTGAAAACACGTTTATGAATTACCTAAGAAATGTAACTCATTATCAAATTGAAGAAGGTAAATTATTTTTTTTTAATAATAAAGATGTTCAATTATTTACTTGTTCAATTGTTGATTAATTGATATTTAAATTATTACAATTTAAATTGATTGTTTTCTATTTAAAATCAATTTCTCCTTTTTGTTGATTAAGAGAACTTTCAAACCCTTCATCAATTAACAAATTATTTTGTTGAGAAGCCTCTACAGCTAAAGTATCACATCGCTCATTTTGAGAATGATTATCGTGTCCTTTTATCCATTGAAATTTAATATTATGTTTGGGATATATTTTTAAAAAACGCTTCCACAAATCAATATTCTTTTTACCCTTAAAACCTTTCTTTACCCAATTAAAAACCCATCCTTTTTCAACTGCATCAACAACATATTTTGAATCAGAAAAAATGGTTACTTCTAAACTTTCTTTTTTTAATTGCTCCAAAGCAACAATAACAGCCAATAATTCCATCCTATTATTGGTAGTTTTTCTATATCCTTGTAAAAATTCTTTCCGGTAAGACTTACCAATCCATTCCATAATAATGCCATACCCTCCTTTTCCCGGGTTTCCACTACAAGCACCATCTGTATAAATATGAACTTTCATTATTTTTCTTGCATTAATATGCTCTCTATAACTTTTGGAAAATTATCTTGTTCTAATTGATGAATTTTTTGTGCTACAGTTTCGGGAGTTTCATTACTTGTCAGATTAACTTCTTTTTGAAAAATAATTGCTCCTTCATCGTAATTCTTATTTACATAATGTATGGTAATTCCTGTTTTATTTTCTTTATTTGCAACAACAGCTCTATGCACATTCATACCATACATCCCTTTTCCCCCATATTTAGGTAGTAACGCAGGATGAATATTGATAATCCTATTTGGAAAAGCTTCAATAATTTTTTCTGGAATTTTCCACAAAAATCCTGCGAGAACAATAAAATCAGCTTTTTCTTTTAAATATTGGAGTATATTATTTGTTTCGTAAAATTCATTTCTTGTAAACACTTTTGATTTAATTTCAAGATTCTTAGCTCTTTCCAAAACTTTTGCATCATTATTATTAGATAAAACAGCTGTTATCTTAATTTTTTTATTCTTCTTAAAATATTGAATAATGTTTTGGGCATTAGTGCCAGATCCTGAAGCAAAAATAATTATTCGAATCATTTTATATTTTTATAAAAACTTCTACAAAAAAAAGAATTATAATTAACAATTTGATAATAAAAAAGCAATTATTATTTAATTTAATATTGATAAATCTTAATTTTTTATGGTTTTTATAGATTTAAATCTAAAATATATTATTTTTGCAGCGTTATTAAAATTTAAAATTAAAAAAATTATGTCAGACATTGCATCAAGAGTAAAAGCAATTATCATTGATAAATTAGGAGTTGATGAAAATGAAGTTACAACCGAAGCTAACTTTACTAACGATTTAGGCGCAGATTCATTAGATACTGTTGAGTTGATAATGGAATTTGAAAAAGAATTTGATATTCAAATTCCAGACGATCAAGCAGAAAATATTAGTACTGTAGGTCAAGCTATTAGCTATATTGAAGAAGCTAAAAAGTAATTAAAAATATTTACAAAAAAGACGAGCTATGCCTTAAATGGAGTAGCTCGTACTTTTAATATTGTAATATAACTAAAACCATTTTATATGGAATTAAAACGAGTTGTAGTTACAGGTTTGGGAGCACTTACTCCAATAGGAAACAATGTGAAAGAATATTGGGAAGGATTAGTTAACGGTGTTAGCGGTGCTGCACCTATAACTTATTTTGATGTTTCAAAATTTAAAACTCGTTTTGCCTGTGAGCTTAAAAACTTTAATGTTACTGATTTTATTAACAGAAAAGAAGCTCGTAAAATGGATAGATTTACACAATATGCCATGGTTGCTTCAGATGAAGCAATTGCTGATTCTGGTTTAGATTTTGACAAAGAAGACAGAAGTCGTATTGGTGTTATTTGGGGTGCTGGGATTGGAGGTTTAGAAACATTTCAAAATGAAGTTTTAAATTTTGCTGAAGGTGATGGAACTCCTCGTTTCAATCCTTTTTTTATTCCTAAAATGATTGCCGATATTGCTCCTGGACAAATATCAATAAAACACAATTGTCAAGGCCCAAATTTTACCACAGTATCAGCTTGTGCATCTTCAGCTAATGCAATAATAGATGCTTATAACTATATTCGTTTAGGACAAGTTGATATATTTATTACTGGTGGATCAGAGGCTGCTGTAAATATTGTAGGAGTTGGTGGTTTTAATGCAATGCATGCCTTGTCAACCAGAAATGATGATCCAAAAACTGCATCGAGACCTTTTGATAAAGATCGTGATGGTTTTGTAATTGGTGAAGGAGCAGGTGCTTTAATTTTAGAAGAATATGAACACGCCAAAGCTCGTGGTGCAAAAATTTACGCTGAATTAATTGGTGGTGGTTTATCTGCAGATGCTCATCATATTACTGCCCCACATCCTGAAGGATTAGGAGCTAAAAATGTAATGATCAGTTGCCTAAAAAATGCTGGTATTAAACCAGAAGAAGTTGATGCTGTAAATATGCATGGTACTTCTACTCCACTTGGTGATGTTGCCGAATTATTAGCGATTAAAGCTGTTTTTGGCGAGCATGCTTACAAACTCAATATCAATTCTACTAAATCAATGACAGGTCATTTATTAGGTGCTGCTGGTGCTGTAGAAGCTATTGCATCAATTTTAGCAATAAAAAATAGTATTGTACCTCCTACAATTAATCATTTTACTGATGATGATCAAATTGATCCAAAATTAAATCTTACCTTTAACAAAGCACAAAAAAGAAATGTGAATATAGCCATGAGCAATACTTTTGGTTTT
Source organism: Flavobacteriaceae bacterium (assembly GCA_030613745.1). Classification (GTDB taxonomy): domain Bacteria; phylum Bacteroidota; class Bacteroidia; order Flavobacteriales; family Flavobacteriaceae; genus Lutimonas. Next base: position 19,434 of record JAUWLK010000010.1, read on the forward strand.
GGTGGTCATAATGCTTGTGTTTTATTTAAAAAATTTGAAGAGTAAATATTTAAATGAATATTTTAAGCAAAATAACTGGTTCTCACTCTAAAGAAGATGAGGATTTTTTGTTTGCTATGAAAAAAATTCTAGGCTTCAAACCTCGAAATATTGATCTTTATAAAAAAGCTTTCACACATAGTTCATTAAAAAAAACCCATTCAAAAAATGGTTTTCCTCTTAATTTTGAACGCCTTGAATTTTTAGGTGACTCTATTTTGGGTGCTGTCATTTCTAATTATCTTTTTAAAAAAATACCAAAAGGTGACGAAGGGTATCTTACCCAAATGCGTTCAAAAATTGTAAGCAGGAAACACTTAAATGAACTTGGTAAAGATTTTGGATTGATAAAATTTGTAAAAAGCACTATATCTATTCAAAATTTTGGCGATAACATTCACGGTAATCTTTTTGAAGCACTTATAGGAGCTATACACCTTGATAAAGGCTATATTTATACGGAAAGATTTTTGTATAAAAATGTTATTGAACCATATGTTGATATTGAACGTTTAGAAGGTAAAATAACTAGCTATAAAAGTGTTTTAATTGAATGGTGTCAAAAAAATAAAAATAAAATTAAATATAATATTTATGAAGATACTGGCAATGATCCCTTAAAACATTTTAGTGTAAAACTTTCCATAAATGATGAATTAATTTCAAAAGGAAGGGCAACTTCAAAAAAGAAAGCTGAAGAAATAGCTTCAAAAAGAGCATACTATAAATTTCAACAACAAATCAATTCTTAAAACTGCTATAACGTTTTTGTAGATTTTGTATCATAAATTCAAAAGTATCTTTACTTTTGTAATGTTTTTAATTTAAATATATATTTTGTCTAAAATTCATTCTTTTGATTTTGAATACGATCACAATTACACATTAATTGGAATACATTCGACATTAGAGGATTTTAGAATAGCTTATTTTTTAAATAAAAATCTAAATACATATTTAAAACGATTTAAAGATGATTTAGATTTTCCTTCAAAGAAATGTAGTTTTCCTTTGTTTGTGTTTGAAAATAAAGCAACTTTTACATCTTGGTCATTAATTGCAAATAAATATGTTTTTGTTAACAGTGTAAGATCTAATAACAATAACTTATTTAAAGAAGAGTCTAAAACCTCTTTCTTAATTTCCGAAAAAAAACGAGTAGATTATTTTATCAAAATAAGCGGGAATATTGATCAAAATTTTTTACAAAGTATTTTATCTAAAATTAATAATACCCCAAATATAATTACATCATATCCTATTGATCCCTACAACTTAAAATCAAAGGATAATTTAATTTTTTAAAATGAAAATAAGAAAAAAAACAAAAATAGTTGCCACTTTAGGGCCAGCCATTGATAGCAGAGAAATATTGGAAGAAATGATGATTTTAGGCGTTAACGTTTTTAGAATTAATTTTTCACATGCTGATTATGATGATGTGGCTCAAAAAATTAAAGACATAAGAGAACTCAATACAAAACTTAATATTAACGTTGCAATTTTAGCTGATTTACAAGGCCCAAAATTACGTGTTGGTGTAATGGGGGAAAAAGTGAAATTAAAAATTGGAGATGTTTTTACTTTTACAACAAATAAATGTATAGGAAATGCTGAAAAGGCATATATGACCTATAAAAAATTTCCAAAAGATGTTGAGGTTGGAGAACATATTTTAGTAGATGATGGTAAATTGCTATTTGAAGTAATTGAAACCGATAAAAATACTGAAGTAAAAACTAAAGTTTTACGAGGTGGAAAATTAAAATCTAAAAAAGGAGTAAACCTGCCTAATACAAACATTTCTCAACCTGCTCTAACTAAAAAAGATATTAAAGATGCTTTATTTGCTATTAAAATGGAAGTAGATTGGATGGCTCTTTCTTTTGTTAGAACAGCTGAAGATTTAACAAAATTAAATGATTTAATCAAAGAAAATTCAAGTTATAAAATTCCGGTTATTGCCAAAATTGAAAAACCTGAAGCTATTGATAATATCAATCAAATTACAGCAAATTGTGATGGTTTGATGGTAGCTCGTGGTGATTTAGGTGTTGAAATCCCAATGGATAAAGTTCCTATAGTACAAAAAAAATTAGTACGAAAAGCAAAAGAAGCACGTATTCCTGTTATTATTGCTACTCAAATGATGGAATCAATGATTACCAGTCAAGTGCCAACAAGAGCTGAAGTAAATGATGTGGCAAACTCCATTATGGATGGTGCTGATGCTGTAATGCTTTCTGGTGAAACTTCTGTTGGTGAATATCCAATGGAAGTTATAAAAACTATGAGAGATATTATTGAAAGTGTAGAAGATTCTGAATTAATTCTTAGTCCAACTTCTTATGTACAATGTATAAATGAGAGATATATTACAAAAGCCATTTGTCAACAAGCTGCTGTACTAGCTAATGAAATTGAAGCCACTGCTATTACAACTTTAACCAATAGTGGTTATACTGCTTTTCAAATATCATCATGGAGACCAAAATCAAATATTTTAGCTTTTTCAGATAATAAAAGAATACTTGCTATGCTTAATTTACTTTGGGGTGTAAAAGCACAATTTTATGATAAAATGGTTAGTACGGATGATACTGTTGAAGATATAAATAAAATTACTTTAGAAGAACATTATGCGGAAAAAGGTGATTTTGTTATCAATTTAACATCAATGCCGGTTCAAGCTAAAGGTATGGTTAACACATTGCGTATATCACAATTATAATTTTTAACTTAGTTATTAGAAGCACCCTTTATCATTTGAATTCCGTCTTGAATTAAATGAGAAATTGATTTTTGTTCAGATAATTTATTCAAATGATTCAATACCTTATCGGCAAATTTATCATTAATTCCTGTTTGAATAATTTCATATATTTCTAATAAAAGTAACCAGTCTGTAGGATAATCAAAAACTAATTTATCATAAATAATTTTTAATTTTTCTAATTTCATTTCATTTTTTACCCTCATTTGCCTTACTTCATTGTACAGTTTATGTAACTCTTTCTCTTTAGAGCTAAATTTTATTTTATGTGTTTTTTCTTTAGGAGGTTCAAAATGTAAGCCATAACTATTTGCATCAGCAACACCAGAAAATGCTGAAACAATTGAAGCACCAATAGCCATGTCATAAATTCCCCAAGAAGGATGGAATAAAATTTTATCATCCATTTTGACAATGCAATTTTTAAAAGAAATCAATATGATTTTACCTTGTAAGTTTCTTTTTCCTGTTATAATTTCTCCTTCTACGGTAATTCCTCTTTCAAATTGTAATTTAGTTATTTTTCCTTCGTAAATTCCATAAACTTTAAGATCAGTAGGTGACATATCTTCAAT
>JAUWLK010000325.1 GCA_030613745.1 Flavobacteriaceae bacterium
TAAACAATTTAATCCTAAAAATCAAAAATCATTGACTTTGCGTACACATTGCCAAACGAGTGGTTGGAGCTTAACAGCTCAAGATCCTTTTAATAATGTTGCAAGAACTACTATTGAAGCAATGGCTGCCGCTTTGGGCGGAACACAATCTTTACATACCAATGCTTTGGATGAAGCAATAGCCTTACCAACCGATTTTTCAGCAAGAATTGCAAGAAATACGCAAATCTTCATACAAGATGAAACGCTTATTACCAAAACTGTTGATCCTTGGGCGGGCAGTTATAAATTAGAAAAATTGACAGAAGAAATTTCAACGAAAGCATGGAAATTAATAAAAGAAGTTGAAGAATTAGGAGGCATGACTAAAGCTATTGAAAAAGGAATTCCCAAAATGAGAATTGAGGAGGCTGCCGCTAAAAAACAAGCTAGAATAGATAGTGGAGAGGATATTATTGTTGGTGTAAATAAATTTCAACTTAAAGTTGAAGATAAAATGGAAACATTAGAAGTTGATAATGATGCAGTTAGAAATTCACAAATAAATAGACTGCAAAAAGTTAAAACCCAACGAGACAACCAAAAGGTAGAGATTACTTTAAATAATTTAACTGTTTGTGCTGAAACAGGTGAAGGAAATTTATTAGATTTGGCTGTAAAAGCAGCTAAAGAAAGAGCTACTTTAGGAGAAATTTCACAAGCTTTAGAAAAAGTTTTTGGAAGATACAAAGCACAAATCAATACAATAACTGGCGTGTATAGTAAAGAAATTAAAAATGATTATAATTTTAAAAATGCTGTAAATAAAGCTAATGAGTTTGCTGAATTAGATGGTAGAAGGCCAAGAATTATGGTTGCTAAAATGGGGCAAGATGGTCATGATCGTGGGGCAAAAGTTGTAGCCACAAGTTTTGCAGATTTAGGTTTTGATATAGACGTTGGTCCTTTATTTCAAACACCACATGAGGTTGCGAAACAAGCAGTTGAAAATGATGTTCATGTCTTGGGAGTTTCCTCATTGGCTGCTGGGCATAAAACTTTAGTACCTCAAGTTATTGCCGAATTAAAAAAATACGGACGGGAAGATATTTTAGTTATTGCTGGTGGAGTAATACCACCCCAAGATTATCAATTTTTGTTTGATGCTGGAGTGGTTGGAATTTTTGGTCCTGGTACAAAAATTAGTGATTCGGCTATTGCTATTTTAGATATACTAATTGAGAGAGTTGGTGAATGAATTTACAAAAATATATATGTTATTCTAATTTATCATAAAATAAGTAATATAAATCATGTCTTTTTTACTTAAATTTCGTCATAAAAGATAATAGATTCAAAGATTTTTTATAGAATTAAAGAGATTAATCCTACAAATAAGGTTAAATAAGTAATGATTAAAAATTTCCAAAAGGAATGGGCTTTTTTCAATTCCATAAAATTATAAGCAACTAATAAAAACTTTATTACTGACAATCCTAAAATAGTTAGAGTAATATACTTAAAATTACCAAAATTATTGGAGAAGAAAGCTGTCAATATGGTAAGTATTATAAGTAATCCAAGTGTATAAATATCTTTTTTCTTCATTTTTATAGTATTAAATAGAGTGTAGGAAAAAGTAACAACCAAATTAGATCACACATATGCCAAAATGCAGCACTTGCTTCAACATCTTCTAGTAAAGCTTTTGATTTATTTATTCCACTTTGCATAAATAACAAAATGATTAAACCAACGATTACATGAATAACATGAAATCCTGTTAGCAACCAATAAAAGGTAAAGAAAGAATTATATCCAATTGTGTATCCTGCATTGATCTTTAAATAGTATTCAACACCTTTTAGTATCAAAAACAACAAACCGCCAAGCATGGTTAATTTTAAATAAAATGATGCTTTTTGTGTATCATTCTTTTTGAATTGATGTACAGTTGTTGCCATAAAAAACCCACTTATTAATAAAAAAATAGTATTCATTGCTCCAAAAGTTGCATTTAGAGCTAGTCTAGATTGATGAAATATTTCTGGATCTTCTTTACTATTTATCACTAAAAAAACTAGTGCGGCACCAAAGGTGACAAGTTCTAAAAAAATAAGTATCCACATTAATATTCCCCCAGGTGGATAGTAAATATTTTTATAATCAATTTTTGCGGTTTCCATTTTAAATTTTCACTAATGTTTCATTCATTATGATATAACTATCTTTTTGTGTAATGTCCCAGGTTTTTTCTTGTGATTGATT
>JAUWLK010000283.1 GCA_030613745.1 Flavobacteriaceae bacterium
TATACTCGTGAATCAGGTGTTAGAGGTTTAGATAAAAAAATTGCAAAAATTATTAGATACGCCGCTAAATCAATTGTAATGGAAGAAGAATACAATATCAAAATCAGTAATGATGATATTGAAAAAATTCTTGGCCCTTCTCATTTAGAAAGAGATAAATATGAAAATAATGAAGTTGCCGGCGTTGTTACAGGATTAGCATGGACGAGTGTTGGTGGTGATATCTTATTTATTGAATCAATTCTTTCAAAAGGAAAAGGTACTTTGACCATAACAGGAAATTTAGGAAAGGTAATGAAAGAATCAGCTACAATTGCTTTAGAATATATCAAAGCTAACGCGGAAGATTTCGGAATTAAATATGAGACTATAATTAACCACAATATACATATTCATGTTCCAGAAGGTGCTACACCAAAAGATGGACCAAGTGCTGGTATAACGATGCTAACATCATTAGTTTCATCATTTACCCAAAGAAAAGTAAAAGCCAAACTAGCAATGACAGGTGAAATAACCTTACGTGGAAAGGTGTTACCTGTTGGAGGTATCAAAGAAAAAATTCTTGCTGCAAAACGTGCAAATATTAAAGAAATTGTCCTTTGTGCGGAAAACAAAAAAGATATTGATGATATTACACCTAAATATTTAAAAGGATTAACTTTTCATTATGTAAATGAAATGAAAGAAGTTATTGAACTTGCTTTACTAAAACAAAAAGTGAAGAATGCTAAAAAATTAGATTAAAAATAATTATCTTTTTTTCAAAAACACTGTTTTTATAATGAAGCAGTGTTTTTTTTATTCTATTTATTAAATATTTTACTAAATTTGAAAAATAGTAATCCGGAATAATGCAGTTTATAAATCCAGAAATTTTATACTTCCTTTTTTTATTAATTATTCCAATTCTTATCCATTTATTTCAATTACAAAAATTTCAAAAAATTGCATTTACTAATGTTAAATTATTAAAGCAAATTGAACAACAAACTCGTAAAAGTTCAAAGCTTAAAAAGCTTTTAATTTTATTAAGCAGATTATTGCTTTTAGCAAGTTTGATTATAGCATTTGCACAACCATATTTTAGTAAAGATAAAATAAATGCAAAAGTTGAAACTTATATCTATTTGGACAATTCCTTAAGCATGCAAGCCAAAGGAGAAAAAGGTGAATTACTACAAAAAGCTAAGTCTGATTTAATAGAATCTTTTAATGATAAAGAAAACTCTATAACAATAATTACTAACAATAAAATATATAAAGATCTTCAAATAAATCAGTTAAAAAATGAGCTTTTAAAAATTAATTATTACCCAATTAAAAAAGATCTAAAAACAGTTTTACTAGAAATAAAAAGCTTGCAAAATAAGAGAATTAATTCTTTAATTAATACTATATTAATTTCTGATTTTCAAAATATTAATTCTGACTTTAATAGTTTAAATATTGATAATAAATCCTATTATATTTTTGTTCAAACTCTTCCTGAAAAAGCACAAAATATTTCTATTGATAGTGTTTGGCTAAGTGAACAAAACAATGAAACTATTAAAATAAAATCTAAAATAAGAAGTCATAATATTCAAATTAAAAATTTGAGTATTTCCATATATAATAATGATAATTTATTGGGTAAAGCAACCATTTCTTTAGATAAGAATAAATCAGAAATAATTGAGTTTACTTTGCCAAATTCAAATGCTATTTATGGAAAAATAAGCTTAAATGATAATACATTATTATTTGATAACGACTTGTATTTTAGTTTACCAAAAAAAGAAATAAAAAATGTTTTAGCAATAGGTGAAACCAATGATTTTTTATCAAAAATATATAATTCTAAAGAGTTTAATTTTACTAGTTCCATTATAAATAAACTGGATTATAGTTTAATACCTAATCAAAATTTAATCATTTTAAATAGTCTTAATTCCATACCAAACTCACTAATCCATATTTTAAAAAATTATATTGAAAAAGAAGGTAATTTGGTAGTAATTCCTTCAAAAGAAAGTGATATTGCTTCTTACAATAGTTTTCTATCTACTTTACAAATTGGAAGAATTATTAAAGTCAATAACTCTAAAAAAATAATCACAACTATAAATTACAGCCATCCATTTTTTAAAAATGTTTTTCAAAAGGAAATTGTTAATTTTCAATACCCAATTGTGAATCAAAGTTTTATATCAAATTTACACCAAATAACATCTATTTTACAATTTGATGATAAAAGTGATTTTATTTCGGAGAAGAAATTTAACAACAACAAATTTTATTGGATATCTGCTCCTTTAGGTAAAGACAATTCTAATTTCATTTCATCACCTTTAGTTGTTCCAGTTTTTTACAATTTTGCCATACAAAATTCTAATTCTAAAAATTTATACTTAACCGTAGGAAAGAAAAATGAATTAATTATTAAGTATGATAGTAATAAAGATGATGTTTTACATATTAAAAATAAAAATTCTGACTTTATTCCGCTACAAACAAAAACACCAAATCATGTAAGAATTCAAACTGATATAAACCCATTAATTGGTGGGATCTATCAAATAACATATAAAAGCAACACTATTCAAAACACAGCATACAATTATGATAGAAAAGAAAGTGAATTAACTTATTTCCCCATAGATCAGTTAGTAAAAAATATTAAAAATGCTAAATATTTCACATCAATTAAAAGTGCTATAACAAATTTAAACGACCAATACATAAAACACAATTTATGGCAATTATTTATTATTTTTGCTTTGTTATTTCTAGGAATAGAAATTGTATTACAAAAATTCTTAAAAAGTTAGCTATTAAATAAATACTTTTAAACACATGAAAATACTTTTAAAATCTGCTAAAATTATAGATACGAATTCTAGTTTTCATAATCAAATAAAAGATATTTTAATTGAAAACGGAATTATAACCAAAATTGCTCATAAAATTGCAAGACCCAATAATTGCAAAGAAGTTATTTTAGAAAATTTACATATTTCAAATGGTTGGTTTGACACTAGTGTGTCATTTGGAGAACCAGGTTTTGAAGAAAGAGAGAGTATTAAAAATGGTTTAAATGTTGCTGCAAAAAGTGGTTTTACAGCTATAGCTTTAAATCCAAATACAAACCCTGTTATCGATAATAAATCAGCTGTTGAATTTGTGATAAGTAAAAGTATAGATTCAGCTGTAAGTCTCTATCCTAT
>JAUWLK010000046.1 GCA_030613745.1 Flavobacteriaceae bacterium
AAATAAACCAATCCGGTAAAAATGGCATACATTGTAAGTGATTCTTCTCGACTTAATCCGAATCCTCCTTTAGCCAATTCGGCAGTAAGATATAAAGTCAATAAAGCACGCATTCCATAGTAACTAAATCGTTCCCACATTTCAGTGGCGAATAGTGTATAGAGTGCTTTTGGATGCGATGTTTTTGTAGTCATTTTATTTTATTTTTTTAAAATTAAAGTGATAAAAGTAGTTAAATTTTTGGAATTATAAAGTAAAATAACCTTTTCAATTAATTTTTGATTTGAATATCTTTTGTTTCTGATTTACCAATTGAATTATCTATAAAATTTGTCATTTTATTATAAAGATGTAATCTGGTGTTATTACCTTTATAAATTCCGTGAGTTCTATCAGGATATATATATAAATCAAATTGTTTATTGGCTTCTACCAAAGCATTTATCATTCGCATTGAATTTTGAGAATGCACATTATCATCTCCTGTACCATGGATCAATAAATAGTCCCCTTTTAGCAATTCTACGAAATTTATTGGTGAATTGTCATCATAACCACTCGGGTTTTCTTGAGGTGTTTGCATATATCGCTCTGTATAAACAGTATCGTAAAAACGCCAGGAAGTAACCGGAGCAACAGCGATTGCTGCTTTAAAAACATTTGCTCCTTTAGTTATTGCTAATGATGACATGTATCCGCCGTAACTCCAACCCCAAATACCAATTCTATTTTTATCAATATAATTTTGTTTTCCTAATTCTTTAGCTGCTTCAATTTGATCTTCAATTTCATATTTACCCAATTCTTTATAGGTAACTTTTTTGAAATCACGACCTTTAAAACCTGTTCCTCTTCCGTCTACACAAACAACAACATAACCTTTTTGAGCCATCATTTGATGCCAGTAATCTTTATAACTATTCCAAGTATTTTTTACAGATTGAGAGCCTGGTCCAGAATATTGATACATAAAAAGAGGATACTCTTTATTTGGATCAAAATTATTGGGTTTAATCATCCACATATTGAATTCACCATTTTTTGTTTTTAATGTTGAAAATTCTTTTTTAGATAGATTATAATTGGATAATTTTTCAGCCAAGTTTAAATTATTTTTAATTTCTTGAATTTCTTTACCCGTTTTTGCATCCATTAAATTGTAAACAGGTGGTGTATTTGAACAGGAATAGGTATTGATAAAATAATTAAAACTACTACTAAATGCAGCTCTATTTGAGCCAATAAATTTACTTAATTTCTTTTTGTTTTTACCAGTAATTTCTATGGAATAAATACCTCTGTTTATTGAGCCTTCCTCTGTTGATTGATAAAAAACAGTCTTATTTTTTTCGTCAAAACCATAATACGAAGTTACTTCCCAATTTCCTTCAGTAACCTGATTTTTTAATTTTCCTTTACTATCGTAATGATAAATATGATTAAAACCATTTTTTTCACTTGTCCAGATAAAACTATTATTTTTTAAAAAAGTAAGATTATCAGTGATATCAATAAAAGCGGCATCTTTTTCATTTAAAATTAAAGTACTTTCAAGAGAGTTACCATCAATAAATAATAAATTCAAATTGTTTTGGTGACGATTTAAAGTAATTACAGACAAGGTATTTGCTTCTTTTGTCCATTTAATTCTTGGAATATAATATTGCTTATTGTTGGAGAGATTTACTTCAGTACTTTTTAGATTTTTAACATTGTAAATATGTAAACTAATTTTTGAATTATTTTCACCTGCCTTAGGATATTTAAATACTTGCCTTTTAGGGTAAAGATCATTACCATAAATATCCATTGAAAATTCAGGAACATCTCTTTCATCAAATCTGATATAAGCTATTTTATCAGAATCAGCATTCCAATCAAATGCTCTAACAAAAGCAAATTCTTCTTCGTAAACCCAATCGGTTATACCATTAATAATTTTATTAAATTCACCGTCAGTTGTAATTTGAATGGTTATAGCTGATTTTAAATCTTTAATAAATAAATTATTTTGATATACAAAAGCAACTTTTTCACCATCTGGCGAAAAAGTAGGTTCTTGAATTGAGTTTTCAGAAATAAGATTTAAACCTTTTGTTTTTAAGTCATAAATGAAATATTTTCCAATCTGTGAATGACGAAAAATTCTTTCAATATTTATTCCAATAATCAACTTATTTTCATTTTTGCTAAAAGTATAATCATCAAAATATTTAATTCCTACAAGGTCATTTCCAGAAACAATTGTTTCAACTTTATTTAAAGTTGCATAATTATATTTATCTAAACTAGTCCCTAGCTTGCTTTGATTTAAAATAGTATAAAAATCACCATTATCCATAGAATGAAAAGATTCTAATCGCTCAGTTCTGAAAGTACCTTTTATCCAAATATCTTCTAAAGTAATATTTTGTTTTTGAGCAGAAATTATAGAAGAAAAAACAAGAAATAGAAATATTATTTTTTTCATTCGAATTTAATTAAAATTTTAATTGTCAAGTTTAATAAAAATATATCAATTTGTGCATATTTTAAATGTAAACTTCAATAGATTATTTAATGATTATCTTTGCAACTTTAAAAATGTAAAGATTTATGTCAAAAACAGTTTCAGGATTTTCAAAATTTACACGAGAAGAAAAAGTAAACTGGTTAGCAAATAATTATTTTACCAATGTAAATGAAGGAGTAGCAACTTTAAATCAATATTTAAACCACAATAAAAAGTTGCAACAATTACATGATGAATTTATAGAAAATACCATTACAAATTTTTATGTTCCTTATGCCATAGCTCCCAATTTTATTATTAACGGAAAAACGTATGCTATTCCAATGGCAATTGAAGAAAGTTCAGTTGTTGCTGCAGCATCATTAGTTTCAAAATATTGGAGTACTCGGGGAGGTTTTAAAACAAAAGTAATTTCTACAACTAAGGTTGGGCAAGTTCATTTTATGTACGAAAAGAATTTTGAAGAATTATACACATATTTTAAAGAAATAAAAACTCAATTAATTGAGGCTACAGATTCGATTACAAATAATATGCGTAAACGTGGTGGCGGAATTACTGATATAGAACTTCGTAATAAAACTAGTGAATTAAAGAATTATTATCAGTTGCATGTTACTTTTGAAACAGCAGATAGTATGGGCGCAAATTTTATAAATTCTTGTTTAGAAGCTATAGCTAATGCTTTTAAAAATAAAGACATAAAAATTGTGATGAGTATATTATCTAATTATGTTCCTGATTGCTTGGTAAGAGCTGAAGTGAGTTGTAAAGTAGAAGACTTTTTTACCGAAAATTCTGAATATTATGCTCAGAAATTTGTAGAGGCAGTGCAAATAGCAAATATTGAACCTTATAGAGCGGTTACACATAACAAAGGAATTATGAACGGTATTGATGCCGTAGTTTTAGCTACCGGAAATGATTTTAGAGCTGTTGCAGCTGGAGCACATGCCTATGCTTCTAGAAGTGGTAAATACAAAAGTTTAACTAATGCTAAAATCGAAAATGGTATATTTCATTTTTGGATTGAGATTCCACTTTCATTAGGCACAGTAGGCGGCTTGACAAAATTACATCCTTTAGCAAAATTATCTTTAGAAATATTACAAAATCCTTCTGCAAAAGAATTGATGCAAATTATTGCCGTTGCCGGATTAACTCAAAATTTTGCCGCATTAAAAGCATTAACAACAACAGGTATACAACAAGGACATATGAAAATGCATTTGATGAATATTTTAAACCAATTAGAAGCCAATTTGCACGAAAAAGAAATTATAATAAAAGAGCTTAAAGGGAAAACGGTAACTCATAATGCTGTAGCTGAAGCTTTACATAAATTGAGAACACACAACTAAATATAGAACACAGTTATAATAATATAAATAGTTTCTATTTGATAATATTTAAAAATACTATCAATAATGTGTATATTTGATAAAAATATTTTTAACTACTAAAACTATTAAATTATGTCATTTCAATTACCAAAATTACCATATGCTTATGATGCTTTAGAGCCTCATATTGATGCACGAACTATGGAAATACACCATACAAAGCATCACAACGGATATACTACAAACTTAAATAATGCTATTGCAGATACCAATTTAGATGCAAAATCTATCGGTGATATTTTAGAAAATTTAGATATGAATAATGCTGCTGTTAGAAATAATGGTGGAGGTTATTATAATCATGATGTTTTTTGGAAAGTAATGTCTCCAAATGGAGGTGGAGAACCAAAAGGAGCTCTTGCTCAAGCAATTAATGAAGCTTTTGGCTCATATGAAAATTTTAAGGATACTTTTTCAAAAGCTGCTGCAACTCGATTTGGTTCAGGTTGGGCTTGGTTATGTGTTCACAAAGGAGGTAAAGTTGAAGTATGCTCTACTCCGAATCAAGATAATCCTTTGATGCCTGATGTAGGGTGTTCAGGAATTCCTGTTTTAGGTTTAGATGTATGGGAACATGCGTATTATTTAAACTACCAAAACCGTCGTCCGGATTATATCAATGCATTTTTTAATGTGATTAACTGGGATTATGTTTCTGAAAGATTTGAAAACAATAAATAATTTCAATATTTATTTTTAAAAATACTTAACCACGGATATTTTCCGTGGTTTTGTTTTAGTGAAACTCAGTTTTAAGAATTCTGCTTAAGCGGAATAACTCAAAAATGTAAGTTGAATTAATTCCGTTAAATACTGAAATAAGTTCAGTATGGGCAGCGGGATCAATGTTAATAGTTCAACGGACTAAATTTATTTAAGATTTATATTTTGAACGCAAGAAATTTCGCTTTTTTATTAGCTTTTTTGGCAGCAATTATTTACGGTATTAGTTTTACTGTTGCAAAAGAAGTAATGCCTCAATACATAAAACCTTACGGGTTTATTTTATTAAGAGTTTCAGGTGCTACTTTGGTTTTTTGGATTGTAAGTTTATTCCTTAAAAAGGAAAAAATTTCACCACATGATTATTTACGAATATTTATAGCTTCAATATTTGGAATAACATTAAATATGCTTGCTTTTTTTAAAGGGTTAAGCATGACAACTCCTATAAGTGCATCAGTAATAATGGTTACATCACCTATTATAGTTTTAACTTTTGCTACAATTTTTTTAAAAGAAAAAGCTACTAAAAAAAAGCTGATAGGTATTTTTATTGGTATGTTCGGGGCGATACTTTTAATTATGTATGGTCGAGATGTTAATACAGCAACTAATGCAACTCTAGGCAACATATTAGTTTTTGTAAATGCGACATCTTATGCAATGTATTTAATATTAATAAAAAATCTTACTAAAAAGTATCATCCATTAACTTTAGCAAAATGGCTTTATTTATTTGGATTAATTTTGGTTATTCCGTTTGGTTATCATGAATTTAATGAAATTGACTGGGTGTCTTTACCCAAATCAGTTTTATACAGAATAGGATTTGTTATACTATTTACTACGGTTCTAACCTATATGTTTAACTTGATTGCTATCAAAAAGTTAAAACCAACTACACTAAGTATTTTTATTTATTTACAACCTGTATTAGCTTCAACGTATGCATTATTCGTTGGAAGTGATTCTTTAAATGAAATAAAAATAGTGGCTACAATTCTAATTTTTATTGGAGTTTATTTGGTAACACGAAAACCAAAAAACGAAGAGAATTATTAATAATATGGAAAAATTTACATATAAAAATAATCATGTTAAAATTATGTAAATTTGCTTAATTTTAAAATTATAAAATGATACTATCCATGACTGGTTATGGTAAGTCCATAATAGACTTACCAACAAAAAAAATAACTATTGAAATAAAATCATTAAACAGTAAAAATTTAGATTTAAACACTCGTTTTCCTGCAATATATCGTGAAAAAGAAATTGAAATTAGACGAAAATTAGCAAAAGAGTTAATTAGAGGAAAAGTTGATTTATCATTCTTTTTTGAAACTACAGCAGAAGAATCAAAAACGATTATTAATAAAAGTATTGTTTCTCATTACGTTCAACAATTACAAGAAATCAGTAAAGAATCTGACACACTTTCTATTGCTATGCGTTTACCGGATGTATTAAAAATTGAGCGTGAAGAGTTAGATGAAAGCGAATGGAGCGTGATAGAAATAGCTATAAATGAGGCAATTAATCAATTACAAAAGTTTCGAAAAGATGAAGGAGATGTTTTAAAAACAGATTTTGTTTTACGAATTGAAGCTATAAGAACTAACTTAAATAATGTAATTAATCTAGATGATGATAGGTTAATGGCCGTAAGAGAGAGATTACTAAAAGCTATTTCTGACTTAAAGCTTACTGTTGATGAAAATCGATTTGAACAAGAATTGATTTATTATTTAGAGAAATTAGATATTACTGAAGAAAAAGTTAGATTAGATAACCATTTAAATTACTTTTTAGAAGAGTTAAATGGGGAAGTATCTAATGGTAAAAAACTTGCTTTTATTTCACAAGAAATAGGAAGAGAAATCAATACAATTGGCTCGAAAGCCAATTTTGCACCCATGCAAAAAAAGGTAGTTCAAATGAAAGATGAATTAGAAAAAATTAAAGAACAGTTGTTAAATGTATTGTAGTGATGAATCAAAGAAAAGGTAAATTAATTGTTTTTTCAGCACCTTCAGGATCAGGGAAAACAACTATTGTACATTATTTGTTGGCTCAAAATAACTTGAATTTAGATTTTTCAATTTCAGCTACTTCCAGAGAGAAAAGAGGAGCAGAAATAGATGGAAAAGATTATCATTTTATTTCCACAGAAGAATTTATGGAACATAAAAAAAATGATGATTTTGTTGAATGGGAAGAAGTTTATGATAATAACTTTTATGGTACTTTAAAATCGGAAATTGAAAGAATTTGGTCTGAAGGAAAACATGTAATTTTTGATATTGATGTAAAAGGAGGATTGCGAATCAAAAAAAAATACCCAAAAGAAACCTTAGCAATTTTTGTTCAACCACCATCTATTAAAGAGATGGAAAAAAGATTGCGAAATAGAAAAACTGATAGTGAAGAAAAAATCATAGAACGTGTAAATAAAGCAGAAAGAGAAATGAAATACGCTAAAGATTTTGATATCATTTTAGTGAATGATGATTTAAATTTTGCAAAAAAAGAAGCCTATAATTTGGTTGAGAAATTTATACTTAAAAACTAGAATAATAATTTGCTTAAAAAGATATTTATTGATGAAAATCGGACTTTATTTTGGCACATTTAATCCAATCCATATTGGACACATGATAATTGCCAATCATATGGTTGAATATACAGATTTAGATGAAGTTTGGTTTGTAGTAACTCCTCACAATCCATTTAAGAAAAAAAGTACTTTACTAAGCGATTATCATCGTTATCAAATGGTGTTAGAAGCAACAGAAGATTATTTAAAATTAAAACCTTCGGATATTGAATTTGGATTACCACAACCGAATTATACAATTAATACACTTACATATTTATACGAAAAATATCCAAAAAATGAGTTTAACTTAATTATGGGTGAAGATAATTTACAATCGTTTCACAAATGGAAAAATTATAAAACAATTTTGCAAAACCACAATTTATATGTTTATCCAAGAGTTTTTAGAAATAAGGATAAATCTATTTTTCAAAATCATCCAAAAGTACATTTAATTGATGCCCCGATTGTTGAAATATCTTCTACTTTTATTAGAGAATCAATCAGGAAACAAAAAAATATTAGAGCATTAATGCCGTATAAAGTTTGGAAATATTTGGATGAAATGAATTTTTATAAATAATTATAAATTATCTCAATTACATATAATCAATATTTTTCAAAGAATCTACATAACTACTAATAAAAATAAAGTTAGGTGTAGCGTTTTATAACTTCTTTACGTATAGGTAGTATAAAGTTGTAAAACCTAAAAATGAGAAGTATACTTTCTTTATTCCTTATTGGATTTTCAATATCATGTCTGCATGATATTGATATACAAAATACTGAGATTAATGGGACATTTGTCCATAAAATTACTGATTGTGATAATTCTGCAAATCCAGAGGAGAGTTGCACTGAATATGTTTGGTTCAATGACAATTCAACTGCTAACATTATGATAGGTGGAATTGATTATGGTACACGCGTCACATATAAATTGATAAATAATAGAATTGATTTTTATTATACTAATGGAATCAAAGCAGAACTTTCATTTGAAATAAAAAATGAAATGACTCTTATCAGAATTGAGGATAACGAAATTTGGAATAAAGAATTATAAACTACATACAACAATGTCTATGATTCATTGCTACTTGGTGGCTAAACCTAAAATAATAACGAATAAATCTAACTATTATGAAAAAAACAATTCTATTTTTATTTACACTTGGATTTTTGACTTCTTGCTCATATAATAATGATGGCATTCCTGTATTTTCTGAAATAGTTGGAAAATGGAAATTAGTAGAACAATTATCTGATCCAGGAGATGGGAGTGGAACTTTTAAAAGTGTTGTTAGTGATAAAACAATTGAATTTCTAGTTAACGGAACCATAATATCTAACGGGACATTGTGTTATATGAGTACTAGTATAGGACAAGAAAGTTTAGGAAAATATTATTCATCCGAGAATTATATCAAGCCAGATGACTGTAATGTAGCAAATTTTAAATTTTTTTATGAATTAGAAAATTCTAACTTATTGTTAAGGTTTCCGTGTATTGAAAGTTGTGGACAGAAATTTGTACGAGTGGATTAAATGCTTTGAATAATGTATATAAAAAATAAGGGTGGATTAAAAAAACCTTGTATATATACTAAGTTAGTAAAGATTAAGAAAAAAATTATCAAGATTTGATTGTTATTTACAGTGATTTGTTTTCAATCCTGTTTAGACGATGATGAATGCGGAGCGTGTTTCACACCACCGGCACCATTCATTTTTGAAATAGTTAACAAGGCAACAGGTGAAAATTTATTCAATAATGGCACTTATAATTCAAGTGATATTAAAATTGTAAATCTTGCAGATGATAGTATTGTGGAACATAATTTCATAGATGAAAATAATTTTGACTTAATTCAAATTAATAAGATCGGTTGGCAAACCGAAATAATAAATTATTCTTTAAAAATAGGAGTTGAGAATATTTTCAATTTATATGTTGATGCGAAAAGGCTAAATGAAAATTGTTGTTCATTTACGAGATACAATGAAATAAGAATAGAAAATTCGGAGTATGAATTTAACACAAATACAGGAATCTATAAGATTCTTGTAGAATAAATGGAATAATATTTATAATAAAATTAAATTATGATAAAATACCTTAGACTCTTATATATTTACTTAATTATCTTTGTTATAGCCTCTTGCAATAGTGAAGATATTGATCAAGTTGGATTTTCGAATATTGGAGATACTACTTTAGTAGTATTAAAACTCAATAAAGAGATTTTTGATACAATTGATAACAATCGAAAGAACAATATTAGTGAAGGAGACCCTTTTACAATAATTGAATCAAAAAGAGAAAGGGACAAATTACAAATTACCTTGACTTATGGCGGGGGATGCAAAGAACATGCTTTTGAAATTATTTGGGATGGAATAGTTTATACTAATGATCCGTGCAAAATGAATTTAATAATTATTCATAGAGGAAATAATGATAATTGTGAAGCTTTAATTACAGACACTATTAATATTAATTTAAATGAATTAATCGGCAATATTGCTTACAAAGATAATTGTGCATATCACATTTATAGCACTTATAATTTTAGTGAAAATCCTGATATAATAATTGATGCTATCAACTAATTAGTACTAAATTTACTAATTTAATTACTTAGGTAAATAAATTGATTTGGAAGATAATTTAAGGAAGGATTTATATATTAAAAAGCTTTTAGAAAATTGCGAAAAAGGCAATGTGTTATATCAGGAAATTCTGTATAAGGATTTTTACAGTTACGCATTGAGCATATGCAGATTATATACCTATTCTAATGATGATGCTGTAAGCATATTGAATGACAGCTTTTTAAAAGTGTTTTCTTCAATTAAGAAAAAGAAATATAATAAAACCATTCCTTTTAAAAATTGGTTGAGAAGAATTGTAATTAATACAGCAATTGATAGTTATAGAAAAAATTCAAAACATTTTCATCAAATGGAAATTGGAGAAACAACTCAATTAATAACCAATAGTGATATTATTGACAATCTAGCAGCAAATGATATTATAAATCTTTTGGATCAATTACCTGAAGCACACCGTATCGTTTTTAATTTATATGAGATTCAAGGATATGATCACGGGGAAATTTCAGAAAAATTAAGTATCAGTAAAAGTACATCAAGAGTATTTTTAACCAGAGCAAAGAAGAAGTTAAGAATTTTAATTCATAAAAATTTTTAAAAGCAGATGACGGAGGAATTTGATAAAAAACTGAGCAATAAAATTAAGGAGGTTATTGAAGATCAAAACTTACCTTATAATCCTGAACATTGGGATTTACTACTTGTAAAAAAGAAAAAGAAAAAACGTATAATATTGCTTTGGCGATATGCTGCTGCTGTGATACTATTTATTGCTTCAGGTAGCCTGGGTAAATTTTTCTTTAGCTCATCAAACTCGGTTAATCCAATAAAACAGGAAATAATTATCGGTGAAAGAAATGATAGTTTGGAAAAGAAATTTTTAAATAATGATAAAAACACTTTTATAGTAAATGAAGATGTTGATAGTTTGAATAAATATAATTCAAAAATGAGTCAGACAGATTCAATAATTACCAAAACAGATATTTTAAAGCTAGTTTCCAAAACCCGTGTAACGGTTAATGAAAATAATCGTTCAATAAAAAGTGATGTTGAAAATAATAGAATGGATTTAGTTAATGAAAAAGAAATTATTGCTCAAAACAAAACAGAGAATAAAGCTAAAGATGAAGTTTTTAAAGATCAAAATATTGTTGTAAACAACGAATCAAAAAAAGATTCATTGAAAGATATAAATGAGCTAATTGCAACAAATACCAAAGAAAAAATTGACCTTAAAGAAAATACATCAAAATCAATCAAAATAGGGCTTAATATTTCTTCCGAAATTAATTACAATCAGGAATACAATAATTCTAATTTTGGGTTGGCAGGAGGAGTTTCAATGGATATCCCTATTTCAAAAAAGCTGAATATTTATTCGGGTATATTATATACCAATCAAAAACTAAATCTAAACAACCAAAATCTGATTTACGACTCTGGTCAAGGCATTATAAGTGGTGAAAGTAAACAGATCACATCTGAAAAAGCTATTTTAAAAGGAATAGAAATTCCAATTAATTTGAAATACAATTTTTCTATCAATAACAAGAAAGTATTTATATCAAGCGGATTTTCTTCTACCTACTATTTTAAAGAAAATATTGAATCAGGCTTTGTTGTTAGCTCTAGAGTAGAAACAACTATCCAAGACAGTTTCGGGAATAATATTGTGCAATACGAATTGGTTCAAAGCAATGAAAAAGTTATAAAGTCAAGTGATAACAGTTTTAATTTCGCGAACATATTAAACCTATCAATGGGGATAGAATTTCCTTTAAAAAAGCAACGACAATCTATAGTACTCGAACCGTATTTTAAATATTCTATCAAGCCAATAACCAAAGAGAATATTGATTTTTCAAGTGTAGGTATATTCCTACGGTATAATTTTAGTTTTTATCGAAAATAATTTTATTTCACTGTAGCGTATTGCTTTTTCTATACGTATTGTATATATAAACTTAAAACTATGAAAACCTTATTTGCAACTCTCCTCTTTTTAATTTTTACTTTATCAAACCTTATAGCTCAAAACAATAACTATTCTAAATGGGCTGTACGATTAAACGCTTTAAGTGTTTCACCTAATGAAGGTGATAATATTGAAGAGGGTGATCTGACGATGACCAATGTATTTGGATTTGAAATTGGCCTGAATTATTATTTCAATAAAAACATATCCGTTGAATTTAGTTTGGCAAGTTCAAAACATAAAGCTTTTTTACAATATAAAGGCATAGAATATGTTGCTGTATATAATTATGACATTGGTGATGTAATGATCTTACCGGCAAATCTAAATTTTCAATACCATTTTTATTTTAAAAAATTCAAACCTTATATAGGTGCGGGAATTAACTATACTTCTTTTATCGTAAAGCAAGATAATGATATAATTGGAGGTGTACGTGGCGGTGAATTTGACGATGCATTTGGTTTTGTAATACAAGGAGGAATCAATTACGACATTAATAATAAATGGTTTATAAATCTAGATCTAAAAAAATTGTTCTTATCTACAGATATGACAACTTATCATGGCTGGTGTGGAACTCCCGCAAAAGGAATGGTAGCAATACCTTGCCCTGATTACAATGTAGAAGAAATAATTGAGGAAGTAGATATAAACCCTTTATCCATAGGACTTGGAATAGGATATAAGTTTGATTGGTAGTGTTTTAATAACAAAGCATATTAACTCGATAAAATTAAAAGAATGAAATATATATTTTTAATAATGACCCTAATCCTGTTCCTAGGATGTAATGATGAGGAGGAAATGAAATTTAATGAGAATAACTATTTGATTTTTGGACATTTCTATGGAATGTGTTTCGGAGAAGGTTGTGTTGAAACATATAAATTAACTGACTCAAAATTATATGAAGATTCAAATGACAACTATTCTGGCAATGAAGCATTCAGTTTTAATGAACTGGCAAAAGATAAATTCGATCGGGTCAAAGATTTAATTGACTATTTCCCAATTGAATTACTTTCTGAAGAAAATAGTATTTTTGGTTGCCCTGACTGTGCTGACCAAGGTGGATTATTCATTCAATATATACAAAATGGTGATGTGAAAAGTTGGAGGATTGACCAGTCTCAAGAGCATGTTCCAGATTATCTCCATAATTTTATGGATAAAGTAAATGAAAAAATTTATTTGATAAATAACTAAAAAATGAAAAACTTTATTTTTATTTCAATCATTATCTTGTTTTTAGGTTGTAGCGAAGAGGATGATACTACTATTCAATCACAACTAATTGGTAAATGGAAATGGGTTGAATCCTCGGGTGGTATTGCTGGAACTACAGAAAATCCGCAAAGCACAGGAAAAGATATTACTGTTGAATTTACATCAAATACAAAAAAACTTTTATTACTGGAGTTTTAGAAAATGAATCAACCTATTATACTGAAAGAGTAGAATCTATTAGATCTACAGAAAAAATAGATCTGATCATTTATGAAAATGGTATAAGACAATCTATAGAAATAAATGATAATTACCTGGTGTGCTTAATACCAAGAATGGAAGAAACAGATATAATATTGATTAAAAAATAAATGATTTTAGAAGTTGCAATACTCGAAGTAAAAAAAGGATTAGAAAACAGATTCGTAGAAGATTTTAAAAAAGCTAGTGAGTTCATAAGCTCAATAGATGGATATTTAAACCATAAACTAAAAAGGTGTTTAGAACAAAAAAATAAATATATTTTATTAGTTGAATGGGAAAAGTTAGAAGACCATACTGTTGGATTTAGACAATCTGAACAATATAATTATTGGAAAGAACTTTTACACCATTATTATGACCCATTCCCTACGGTTGAGCATTTTGAAACAGTATTTGAAATGAAAAACAACAACAATTAGAAATATGAAAGACTCAAATATTCTTGACAAACCAAAAATTCATTCAGAAATTGAGAATAAATCTAAAGAAATAGGATTTACAATGCCTTCTGACCTTTACATTGGAACTTTATTGAAAACATTGATAACATCTAAACTTAAATCAAACTTATTAGAACTAGGAACTGGTATAGGATTATCACTATCTTGGATGATTGATGGAATG
>JAUWLK010000087.1 GCA_030613745.1 Flavobacteriaceae bacterium
GATTATGTTTTGTCTAAAACAACTGGTAATACTGTTTCAAATCTTTCCTCTTCAAGAGCTTTAAAAAATATTACTCAAAAGCATGGCGGAACCTATCAAGCAAGTGCAGTTGGTGAAGTAAATGTTGTTGAATTGATGAAAAAAAATAATGCTGTAATAGGAGGAGAGGGCAATGGAGGTATTATTTATCCAGCTTCTCATTACGGAAGAGATTCTCTAGTTGGAGTTGCCTTGTTTTTAACACATTTGGCAAAATCAAAAATGTCATGTAAAGAGTTACGAGATTCATATCCGAGTTATTTTATGAGTAAAAATAAAATTGAGTTGACACCCGATTTAGATGTGGATTTGGTTTTACAAAAAATAGCTGAAAAATATAAAAATGAAAAAATTAGTACAATTGATGGAGTTAAAATTGATTTTGAAAAGGAATGGGTGCACTTAAGAAAATCAAATACTGAACCAATAATTAGAATTTATACTGAAAGTAATTCTCAAAAATCTGCTGATAAATTAGCACAAAATATTATGAAAGAAATAGCTGTAATTGCATTTTAAATAATAATTTTAAATTTATATTGATAATTGAAACTTTAAATAATGAATTTAGAACAACATTTTCAAAAATTTCGTAAAAATATAGTTGGAATTGATCAAACATTTTCTTCTCCTTTTGGTAATAAAAAGATGGTTTATGCTGATTGGACTGCAAGTGGTAGATTATATAGACCAATAGAAGAAAAAATATTGAATGATTTTGGCCCTTTTGTAGCAAACACCCACACAGAAACTACATTTTCAGGTTCTGCAATGACTTTTGCATATCATGAGGCAAAAAAAATTATTAAAAATCATGTCAATGCTAGTGATGACGATGTTTTAATAACTGAAGGTACTGGAATGACTGGAGTTATTAATAAGTTTCAACGAATCCTTGGTTTGCGAATTCCTGAAAATTTAAATGAATTTGCCTCTGCTATTCCTGAAGATAAAAAACCTGTTGTTTTTATTACACACATGGAACATCATTCAAATCAAACGTCATGGCTGGAAACTATTGCTGATGTTGAAATAATCCCTTATGATAATACAGGTTTAGTTGATATTGATGGTTTAAGGGATCTTTTAAAAAAATATAAGGATAAAACCCTAAAAATTGCCTCTATAACAGCTTGTTCAAACGTAACAGGTATCCAACCTGATTATTTTAAAATTGCCAAAATAATGCACCAAAATAAGGGTGTGTGTTTTGTCGATTTTGCATGTTCTGCCCCTTATGTTAAAGTAGATATGCACCCTGAGGATAAAGAAGCAAACTTAGATGCAATTTTCTTTTCACCACATAAATTTTTAGGTGGCCCCGGAACTTCAGGAGTTTTGATTTTTAATAAAGATTTATACCATAATATGGTACCGGATAATCCTGGAGGAGGTACTGTAAACTGGACAAATCCCTGGGGTGAACACAGTTATTTATATGATATTGAATTACGTGAAGATGGTGGTACGCCAGGTTTTTTGCAAACTATTCGTATTGCTTTAGCAATTCAATTAAAAGATGAAATGGGTGTTGAGAATATTCATAATAGGGAAGAAGAGATTAATAAAAAGGTTTTTAAAAAATTAAAATCTATTGATAATCTAGTTATATTAGCGAAACAACACGAAGATAGATTAGGAGTTTTTTCATTTTATATTAATGATTTGCACTTTAATTTAGGAGTAAAAATATTAAATGATCGTTTTGGTATTCAAACACGTGGTGGATGCTCATGTGCAGGCACTTACGGACACTTTTTGTTACATGTTGATCAACAAGAATCACATGAATTGGTTGAAAGAATTACTGATGGGTGTATGTTAGATAAACCGGGATGGATTAGAATGTCTATTCATCCAACAACTACAGATGAAGAAGTTGATTTTATTTGTGAAAGTATTAAAGATTTAGCCGAAAATTTTAAAGTTTGGGAAAAAGATTACTCTTATAATAAAGCTACCAATGAATTTATGTATAAAGGTTTTGAATATGGAGAAAAAGAATTGGTATCAAAATGGTTTAAAAATTAAATTACTCAATACATTATCTTGGTAAATTTTAGAATTGTATAATTTAATATTTAAAAATGCCAAAGTTCATAGCTTTATTAAGAGGAATAAACGTATCTGGCCATAATAAAATAAAAATGGTTGATTTGAAAAATTCCTTATCAACTTTACATTATAATGATATTCAAACCTATTTACAAAGTGGTAATATTATTTTTGAATCATTAAACTCAAATACTTCTGAATTAGAAAATCAAATTGGTAATAAAATTTTAAGTGATTTTGAATATGATATTTCATTATTGGTTTTAAGCAAAAAAGTTTTTGTCAGCATTAAAAAAAATAACCCTTTTATCATTGATAAAAGCATAGATATTAAAAAATTATATACTATTTTTCTTACTAAAGAACCTGATAAAGAGCTATTTGATCAAATTAAAAATAATCCAAATTTTCCAGAAGAAATGATTTTACATAACAATGTAATTTATATGTATTACATAAACGGTTATGGAAAATCAAAAGTAAATAATAATTTTTTTGAAAAAAAATTAAAAGTTATGGCTACCACCAGAAATTGGAATACTGTATGTAATTTGAATGATAAATTAGTCCAGAAGTAATTAATTCAAATTATTTTTACAGAATTAATTTTGAAAACTTATCTTTGCATAAATTGAGTAACTAATAGTTTCAATATAATCGTTTGTTATAAAACCTTTTTGGACAAGCAAAACTATAAACTTGTATAATTATCCAATCAAAAATATTTAACTTTAAATTAATTCTCTAACAAATCAAATGGCAAAATCACAGCAGACATTTAATAAACTGGAAAAAGAAAAAAAACGCTTAAAAAAACGCGAGGATAAAAGAAAGAAAAAAGAAGCTCGCAAATTAGAACTTAAAGAAAGTGGCACTAAAGGAATTCAATTTGCATACGTTGATCATTACGGAAATTTAACTGATACACCGCCAGATCCTTCAAAAAAAATAAAGGTAGATGCGAAAAGTATAGAAATAGGAATTCCTAAAAAAGAAGAAAGTGATATAGAAAAATTTAATCCTATTAGAAATGGAAAAGTTTCATTTTTTGATTCTTCGAAAGGGTTTGGATTTATTATTGATACTGAAAATCAAGAAAAATATTTCTGTCATGTAAGTGGTTTAATCGATGAGATTGCCGAAAATGATAAAGTTTCCTTTGAACTTGAAAAAGGTATGAAAGGAATGAATGCTGTTCGTGTAAAATTATTATAAAGTGATTTCTAAAGTTTTAACTTTTAAAACTTTTAATTAATCGAATTGTTTTCTTTTCCTACATGTTTGAATCTCTTGTGGGTCCAAAAATAAAATTCAGGTTTATTTCTTATTTGACTTTCAAGTTCTTTCAAAAAATGATCTGTAATTTGATAGTCTTTATAATCACGTGGGTTTTCAGCTAAAACCATGACAGTAGATTTATAATAACCACGTTTAATTCTTTCGGTTTGAAAATAAATCACAGGATAATTATATTTTTTTGCTAACATTTCAGCTCCTGTATGTACTGGTACATTTACTCCCATAAAATTACTCCAATAATGTGCTTTATTTAATTTGGGAGATTGATCACTTAATAATCCATAAATCGCCAATTCTTTTTTATCGGCATGACCTTGCATTAAATCCATGAATTCTTTTGTTGGAATAAAATAAGCACCAAACTTAGTACGTGAAGATTTTACTTTTTGTTCAAAATATTTATTTTTGATTTTTTTGTATGCGGCATACCCATTATATGGTACCAAATTATTGACATTAACAACCCATTCCCAATTGGCATAGTGTCCTGCCATTATGATTAAACTTTTATTTTTACTGTAAAAATCTTGTAGTATCTCAATGTTTTTATATTGAAATCGTTCTGAAATTTCTTTTTTAGAAATAGTAAAAGATTTGATCATTTCCATAAAAGTATCTAAGAAATGTTGAATTGTTTTTTTTTCAATTTCCAAACGTTCTTGTTTTGATTTATTTGGAAATGATAGTTTTAAATTATATCTAACTACTTTCTTTCTATAACCGATAATATAATAAACAACAAAATAGAGTATATCTGAAAAGGCAAATAGGATTCTCATAGGAAGTAAAGAGAGAAGCCATATAAAAGGATAGACTAAAATGAAAATTAATAATTGCATGTTTCGTTTTTAGTTTTTATTATTTCTATTGTTCTTATGTTTAAACCTTTTGTGGGTCCAAAAATAATACTCCGGATTTTTTCTGATTTGTTTTTCAGTTTTTTGTAAAAAAATATCTGTTATTTCATAGTCTTTAAATTTTCTTGGATATTCAGCTAAAATCTCAACAGTAGACTCATAATAACCGCGTTTAATTCTCTTAGTATGTAAATATAACACAGGATAGTTGTATTTTTTTGCCAACATTTCAGCTCCGGTATGTATGGGTACATTCACACCCATAAAATCACTCCAATAGTGTGTTTTAGTCAATTTTGGTGATTGATCACTTAACAATCCATAAATTGACAATTCATTATTTATATCATTTTCTTGGATGAGATCTAATAATTCAGATGTGGGAATCATAATACCTTTAAACTTAGAACGAGAAGCTATTATTTTTTTGTTAAAGTATTTATTTCTAATTTTTTTATAAGCAACGTAACCCTGATACGGAACTAAATTACTAAGACTAATGCTAATTACCCATTCCCAGTTAGCATAATGCATAGCCATAAAAATCAAACTTTTATTTTTATTGTAAAGACCATTTATAATTTCAAGATTTTTGAATACAAATCTTTTGGAAATTTCTTTTTCAGATATAGTAAAAGTTTTTATTATTTCCATAAATATATCAATGAAATGATGAAATGATTTTTTTTCAATATCTAAAAGTTCTTGACTTGATTTTTCAGGAAAAGCCAATTGTAGATTGTTGCGAACTACTTTTTTTCTATAGCCAATAACATAATAAAGAAAAAAATAAAATATATCTGATAATATATATAAAACCCTCATTGGGAGTATGGATAAAGACCAAATGAAAGGATATATTAAAATAAAAATTAATAATTGCATTTTATTTTTTTGATTGAACAAATATCGGATATAATTTTATCTTTGAACTCTAAAAATAAAAATAATGGATAGAGTAGTTCTTTTAATAATTATTGCCAATGTTTTGGTTTCTTTTAAAGGATTTAAAGATCGAACTTTCTTTGAAAAATATAAATTCCAGATAGGTCCAATTATTAGTGGTGAGAAAATTAGAGTTCTAACATCTGGTTTTTTGCATGTTGATCAATCACATTTGTTTTTTAATATGCTGACTTTATATTTTTTTGCAGATTCAGTGATTGGTCATGTAGGTATTCTTAAATTTTTAGTTATATACTTAGGATCATTACTGGCTGGTAGTTTGTTTGCATTAACTTTTCATAAAAAAGAGCCATATTATAGTGCTGTTGGAGCTTCTGGCGCAGTTATGGGAGTTTTATACGCAGCCATAATGTTAAACCCTGACATGAAATTATATATGTTTTTTATTCCAATACCAATTCCTGCATATATTTTTGGTGTAGGTTACTTGCTGTATTCTATATTTGGAATGAAAAATCAGTGGGGAAACATTGGTCACAGCGCACATTTAGGTGGCGCGATAGGAGGTTTCTTGCTTACTATACTTTTATATCCACAAGTTATAGTTGAAAATCAAACAATGGTATTGATTTTGGCTATACCAATTGTTTTAATGTTTGTTTTTAAGGATAAACTAGAAAAAGGATAACAAATTTGTAATTAATACCCAATTTTAAATTTTAATTTCCTTGTTTTTATTACATTTGCCGAACGTTTTAAAAAATAAAAAACACCTATTTTTTATATAGATAATAAACTACAAATGGAAGAAAAGAAATTTGATATAAACTCACTCATTGGATTTGTTTTACTTGGAGCAATAATGCTTTGGTATTTTTATACCAACCAACCAACTCCTGAAGAATTGGCCAAGCAAAAAACAGAACAAATCCAAGACTCTATTCAAAAAACACAAGAACCTGTAACTCAAAATAATGATACTGCTAAAATTGAAGAAAGTGTAATTGTAAATCCTTCAGATTCATTAGGTTTTGCACAGGCACAAAATAAATTAGGCGCTTTTGCTTACAGCTCAAGTTTACCATCCGCGAAAGCGAAAGAAACCGTAATAGAAAATGAGTTGGTAAAAATAAAAATATCCAACTTAGGTGGTCAAGTTACAGAAGTGTTACTTAAAAAGTTTAAAACTTTTGACAAATTACCACTATATCTTATTAAAGATCAAAATGCTTCATTTAATATATCTTTTGCCACTCAAGACAATAGAAATTTGCAAACTAAAGATTTATTTTTTGAACCTACTTTAACAAAAAACGGTGATAATCAGGTACTTTCAATGAAATTAAAAGTATCTGCAAATAAATATTTAGAATACCGTTACGAGTTAAAACCTGATGATTATATGTTAGATTTTGCTATTCAAAGTCAAGGTATGAATGGCGCTATTAACACTTCTCAAAGCATTAATTTAGATTGGAAAATAAAAACATATAGAACAGAGAAAAGTGTTAAATATGAAAACCAATATACGGATTTACGTTACTTATTCAATGGTGATGAATTTGAATATATGAATGCAATGAGTGATGAAAATGAAGAAGAAGCACAAAACTTAAATTGGGTTGCATTCAAACAGCAATTTTTCACTTCAATTTTATTAACTGATGAACCTTTTGAAAAAGCTAAATTAATTTCAAAAAATTTAGTACAAGATGAATTTATTGATACCATTTATACCAAGCAATATCATGCTTCAATTCCTTTACAAGCCAAAAATGGTGAACTTCACTATGATATGAATTTGTATTATGGACCTGTAGACTATAAGATTTTAAGTAAATATGAAGGAAAACACTTAGATAGAATTATGAGCTTAGGTTGGGGAATTTTTAGATGGATAAATAAATATCTTTTTATTCCTATGTTTGGGTTTTTAAGTTCATTCATAGGCAATTTTGGTATTGTTATTATTTTACTAACTATAGTGGTTAGAATAGTAATGTCTCCTGTAGTATACAAGTCATACATATCTAGTGCTAAAATGAAGGTATTACGACCTGAAATGCAAGAGATTAATGATAAATATAAGGGTAAAGAAAATGCGATGAAACGCCAACAAGAAACTATGGCTTTACAAAGAAAAGCAGGAGTCAGTCCGCTTTCCGGATGTATTCCCGCATTAATTCAAATGCCGGTTTTCTTTGCATTATTTAGGTTTTTTCCTGCAAATATTGATATAAGACAAAAAGGATTTTTATGGGCAGATGATTTATCGGCCTATGATGAAGTATTAAAATTACCTTTTAAAATACCATTTTATGGAGATCATGTTAGTTTATTTCCAATATTAGCATCAGTTGCTATATTTTTCTATATGCAAATGACACAAAGTCAACAAATGAATATGCAACAGCCTCAACAAGAAGGAATGCCAGATATGCAAAAAATGATGAAAATGATGATGTACATGTCTCCTTTGATGATGTTGTTTTTCTTTAATAGTTTTGCGAGTAGTTTGAGTTTGTATTACTTTATTTCAAATTTATTAACTCTGGGTATTATGCTTGTAATTAAGCATTATATTATTGATGAAAACAAAATTCATGCAAAAATTCAAGAAAATAAAAAGCGCCCTGAAAAGAAAAAAAGTGCTTTCCGACAAAGATTAGATGATGCTATGAAGCAAGCACAAGATCAACAAGGCAAACAAAAAAAAGGAAAGAAGCGTTAAAATTAATTTTTTAAAAGATATTAAAGACCAGTGAATAATTTTACTGGTCTTTTTTTTAGGCATCATTTTTGTTGTATCTTTTCAAACATCGTTAAATATGCGATAAATTTTAATAAAAATAAATTATTTATTATGAAAAAATTATTACTAATTCCAATCATTTCTTTATTTATTATTTCTTGTGTAAGTGAAATTGGACCTCCAGGCCCTCCCGGTCAGGATGGTATTGATGGTATAAATATACTCGGACAAATTTTTGAAGCACAAGTAGATTTTACTGCTGATAATGACTTTGAAGTTTTTATTGAATTTCCAAGTCAAATTGAAGTATTTGATACAGATGTTGTAATTGCTTATATTTTAGTAGGTGTTGACAATGGTGTTGATATATGGGAACCATTACCACAAACTTTATTTTTTGAAGATGGAATTTTACTCTATGGTTATAATTATACTTTTAATGATATTGTTTTTTTCTTAGATGGTACAGTTTCAATTCCAGATTTAAATCCTGAATTAACTCAGGATATTATTTTTAGAGTTGCTATTATACCTGCAGATGAAGCTAAAAGTGTGGATACAAATAATTTAAAAGAAGTAATGAATGCTTTACATAATAAAGAAATAATTAAGTTGAACGAATTTTAAGCTATAGGATTATTATTTCAAATAATATAAAATGGCTAGTAAAATTATTTACTAGTCTTTTTTTATAATTTCCTTCAAAGCAGCAATAACATAATCAACTTCTTTTTTGGTATTGTATTTACTAAATGAAAAACGTACAGAAGTCTTTTTAGCATCTTTTTCTGATAAAATAGTATTCAATACATGTGATCCTTTATTACTACCACTTTGGCAAGCACTACCTCCGGAAGCAGCAATTCCTTTTAAATCAAGGTTAAAAAGGAGCATAGGTATTTCTTCTGAAAACCTTACGTTTAAAATGTAATATATACCTTTTTTTGAATCAGTTGAATATCCATTAAAAGCGATATCAGCAAAGTTATTTTGCAGTTGATTAATAAAATATTGTTTTAATTCAAGTATGTATTTTTTATCATTTGTAAAGTTTTCAGTAGCTATGGTCAAAGCTTTTTCCATTCCCACTATATTATGTATGTTTTCCGTTCCTGCTCTGGCACCATGCTCTTGCTCACCACCAATAAGCAATGGGATTATTCCAAATCCTTTTTTAAAAATAGCAAATCCAACACCTTTTGGTCCATGAAATTTATGTGCACTAGCAGTTATAAAATCAATAGGAGTTTTTTGTAAATCAATTTCTAAATGAGCTATTCCTTGTACAGTATCAGAATGAAATAAAGCATCATTTATTTGACATATTTTACATACTTTGTCAATATCTAATATATTTCCGATTTCATTATTCACCAACATTAAACTTACCAAGGTTTTTTGTTGCGAATTTTGTAAAAGGTTTTCTAAATCCTGAAGATTTACTTCTCCTCTTTCATTTAATCTAACATAATCAACTTGGATATTAAATTCATTCTTCAATGCTTCAATACAATGTAAAACTGCATGGTGTTCAATTTTTGAGGTAATGATCCTTTTAACTCCTAAATTAGTAACGGCATTATTTAATATAAGATTATCTGCTTCGCTTCCTCCAGCAGTAAAAACAATTTCATTTGCTGAACAGTTTAATGTTTT
>JAUWLK010000251.1 GCA_030613745.1 Flavobacteriaceae bacterium
TTTGGAAATTGAACATCATCAATTTCATTAACAATTATTTGATAATTAATTTGTTCACCTATTCGAATTTTAGTGGTGTCTATTTTAGTACTAACCTGAGCAATTCCAATAAACCCAAATAAAAATACAGGCATAAATAAATTAAATCGAAAAAACTTTATAGCATAGCTTAGCTTTATAGAATCATAAATTCTATCCTTAAAGCTTTGCAAATAAAAAAGATTTTTCATTTTTTTAATTTCTTCGTTTAAAATATCCAAGCAATTTTTTTACATAACTCTCATCAATACGGGTATTTATTGTCCCTGAACCACTTTTTTTAAATGTTGTTTCAAAATAATCAACCGTTTTTAAATAATTGGCTTTGTAATTATTTCTAACAATTTTTGAATTGGTATTGACCAAAATGATTTTTCCGCTTTCTGCATCTTGTATCGAAACCATTCCTAATTTCGGAATTTCAGTTTCATATTTATCATATACTCTAATACCCGTAACATCATGTTTTTTACCAACAATTTTAAGTGCATTATCGTAATTATCATCCATAAAATCAGAAAGAATAAAAACTATTGCTTTCTTTTTCATCACGTTAGACAAATATCGTAAAGCATGGGTTATATCGGTTTTTTTACTTTTAGGATGAAACTCGATCAATTCTCTAATTATTCTTAAAACATGTGTTTTTCCTTTTTTAGGAGGAATAAAAAGTTCGATTTCATCTGAAAATAATAGTAATCCAACTTTGTCATTATTTTGAATTGCCGAAAATGCGAGTGTTGCACTAATTTCGGTAATCATATCACGTTTAAATTGAATGGTAGTTCCAAAAGACTCAGAAGCACTGATATCAACCATTAACATCATGGTTAATTCGCGTTCTTCTTCAAAAACTTTTACAAAAGGTTCATGATAACGAGCAGTTACATTCCAATCAATAGAACGAATATCATCACCAAATTGATACTGTCGTACTTCTGAAAAAGTCATACCTCTACCCTTAAACGAACTATGGTATTCGCCAGAGAATATATGATCAGACAAACGCCTTGTCTTGATCTCTATTTTACGAACTTTTTTGAGTATTTCTTTGGTATCCATTTTCAAGTAAAAAGGATAAAGTAAAAAAGGATAAAGTAATATATAGTGAATTATTCTCACTTTTAACTTTTAACTTTTAACTTTTTCCTTGTTTAAGGTACTTCTACTTCATTTACAATTTTATTGATAATATCTTCTGAAGTAACATTTTCTGCTTCAGCTTCATAAGTAATACCTATTCTATGCCTAAGAACATCATGTACTATAGCTCTTACATCTTCAGGTATCACATATCCTCTTCTTTTAATAAAAGCATAACATTTTGATGCCATTGCCAAATTAATACTTCCCCTTGGTGATGCACCAAAACTTATTAAAGGTTTTAAATCTGGTAATCGATAGTTTTCCGGATAACGAGTTGCAAATACAATATCTAAGATATATTTTTCAATTTTTTCATCCATATAAACCTCTTTTACCGATTCACGAGCTTTTAATATTTGCTCAATGGATACTACTTGATTAACAACATCAAAATCACCTTTTAAATTTTGACGCATAATTGCCTGTTCATCATCTAATTTTGGATAATCAATAACTGTTTTTAGCATAAAACGGTCAACTTGAGCTTCAGGTAAAGGGTATGTTCCTTCCTGCTCAATAGGGTTTTGTGTTGCCATTACTAAAAAAGGTTCAGGTAATTTAAATGTAGTATCCCCAATAGTTACTTGGTGTTCTTGCATTGCTTCTAATAAAGCTGACTGTACTTTAGCTGGTGCACGGTTAATCTCATCTGCAAGAACAAAATTTGCAAAAATTGGTCCTTTTTTTATTGAGAAATCATTCTCTTTCATATTGTAAATCATGGTACCTATTACATCGGCAGGTAACAAATCTGGTGTAAACTGTACACGACTAAAAGATCCTTTTACAGCTTTAGATAAAGTGTTTATTGCTAGTGTTTTAGCAAGACCAGGAACTCCTTCTAATAAAATATGCCCATTTCCCAATAAACCAATAAGTAATCTTTCAAGCATATGCTTTTGTCCAACAATTACTTTGTTCATTTCAAGTAATAACAGGTCAATAAAAGCACTTTCTTTTTCTATTTTTTCATTGATAGCTCTAATATCAATATTTGTATTTTGTGTGTCCATTTATTCTGTAAAAATTAAATTTATTATAAAAATCTACAAGAGCAGCAAATCTAATGGATAGATTGGTTTTTTCTTGTTAAAATTTGGTTAAATTAAACGAGGAATATTATGCATAGTTTAATAAAAAAAACCGAGATAATCTCGGTTTTAATATTGTTCATTTTTATTCGGAAAATCTCCGGTTTTAACATCAGAGATATATTGCTTAAAAGCATCTCCCATTTCTACGTATAAATCTAAATATCTTCTTAAAAATCTAGGATTAAATTCATGTGTCATTCCTAACATATCATGGGTAACCAATACTTGACCATCAACTCCTCCTCCTGCACCAATTCCAATAACAGGTATTGTTAAACTCTTAGCTACTTCTTCAGCTAATTTAGAAGGTACTTTTTCTAAAACCAAAGCAAAACATCCTAATTCTTCAAGTAATTTAGCATCTTTTTTTAGTTTATCAGCTTCATCTTCTTCTTTTGCTCTTACCGTATAGCTTCCAAATTTGTATATAGATTGTGGTGTCAAACCTAGATGTCCCATAACTGGGATGCCCGCTGTTAATACTCTTGAAATTGATTCCGCAATTTCTTCACCACCTTCCATTTTTACAGAATGCCCACCAGATTCTTTCATAATTTGAATTGAAGTATCTAATGCTTTTCGTGAGTTGCCTTGATAAGAACCAAATGGTAAATCAACAACAACCAAACATCTTTCAATACCTCTTACTACCGAAGAAGCATGGTAAATCATTTGGTCTAAAGTTATAGGTAAGGTCGTTTCATGACCCGCCATTACATTTGAAGCTGAATCTCCAACCAAAATAATATCAATTCCTGCTCGATCAACAATTTTAGCCATCGTAAAATCATATGCAGTTAGCATGGAGATCTTTTCACCGTTGGCTTTCATTTCAACCAGTGACTTAGTTGTAATTCTTTTGTATTCTTTATTAACTGCCGACATAATTTTTAATTTGCAACACAAAAATAGCAATTATTATTCATTTTTGACTTCAACAACCTTAACCAATTTAGGAAAAATAGTTGGTGCTAGATTTTTAACCGGTTCATAAAATATCGATTGTTCTACTTTTGATTGATTCAT
Organism: Flavobacteriaceae bacterium; assembly: GCA_030613745.1. Lineage (GTDB taxonomy): Bacteria > Bacteroidota > Bacteroidia > Flavobacteriales > Flavobacteriaceae > Lutimonas. Next base: position 3,306 of record JAUWLK010000251.1, read on the forward strand.
AAATTTTAAAGTTTTATTGAATTGACTGAAAACAATTAATAACACACTTATTATCAAACCATATTTTAAAGTCCCAAATAATGCTCCTAATATTTTATTAAAAAATCCTAAAGAAGCTGTTTCAGCTATTTTGGTCAACATTTTACCCATTATTGCTAAAGCAATTACTATAATTAAAAAAGTTCCTGCAAAAGAAACTAGTTGAATCATTGATGGATCCCAACTCATTTTACTCTTTAATATATCTGCTAAAAAATACGAGAAGTGTATAGCTCCATAAACTCCAAGAACCAAACCAACCAATGAAGTTATTTCAACAAACAACCCTTTTAAATACCCTTTTACCAAACCAAAAAGTAAAATACATGCAATAATAATGTCAACAGTATTCATCTATAATTTATTTAAACTTTTTCAACTAAAATTTCATCATCAATATAAACTAAAATTTTTT
>JAUWLK010000045.1 GCA_030613745.1 Flavobacteriaceae bacterium
TTAAATGAACAAGGTGCTGCTAAAGATGCTTTAAAATGGGCTGCCAGAACTTACCTTGTTGCAGCTTTAGGCTCGATAGCTACATTGCTTTATTATTTAAATATTTATAGCAGTCGAAGTTAAATTTTGATTTGTCTATCAATTTGTTGGTCCAATGAAATAAATGTTTCTGTTCTTGCTACTCCTTTAATATGTTGAATTTGATGGTTTAACACCTGCATTAAATGCTCATTATCTTTACAAATAATTTTTACAAAAATGGCATAATTACCTGTAGTATAATGACTTTCTATTACCTCATCTATCTCTTTCAATCGTTTTATTGCGTCTCTATATTTACTTGAACTATCTAAAAATATGCCTACAAAAGCCATGGTTTTATAACCTAATACTTTTGGGTTTATTATAAATTTTGATCCGGCGATTAAACCTGATGCTTCTAACTTTCTTAATCGTTGATGAATTGCAGCGCCAGAAATTCCTATTTCTCTTGCTATACTTAAAATAGGAGTTCTAGCATCTATCATTAATCGGTTTAAAATGATTTTGTCAATACCATCAATTTTAATATTCGAATTTTTCATGCATTATAATTTATTAGTAAAATTAAAAAATAAAAGGATATGAGTTTTCATATCCTTCTATTTTTATTACAATTAACAACTAAAAATTTTTATTCTGGTTGTAAAACAAAATCTTCCATAAATTTTGTTGTATAATTACCCGCTATATAATCAGGATTATCCATTAATTGTCGATGGAAAGGTATGGTCGTTTTTATACCTTCTATAACAAACTCATCCAAGGCTCTTTTCATTTTACTTATGGCTTCCTCACGTGTTTGTGCAGTAATTATCAATTTTGCAATCATGGAATCGTAATAAGGTGGAATTGTATAACCTGCATAAACATGAGTATCTACTCTAACTCCATGACCACCAGGAGAATGAAATATTGTTATTTTTCCCGGTGAAGGTCTGAAATCATTAAAAGGATCTTCAGCATTAATTCTACATTCTATTGAATGCATATTAGGAAAATAATTAATTCCTAAAATAGGTATACCTGCTGCTACTTTAATTTGTTCGCGTATCAAATCAAAATTAGCAATAACTTGTTCAGTAATAGGATGTTCTACTTGAATACGAGTATTCATTTCCATAAAGTAGAAATTTCTATTTTTATCTACCAAAAATTCTACAGTACCTACTCCTTCATATTTTATAGATTCAGATGCTTTTACTGCAGCTTTTCCCATTTTTTCACGCAAAGATTTCGTCATAAATGGAGAAGGTGTTTCTTCTGTTAGTTTTTGATGTCTACGTTGGATAGAACAATCTCTTTCAGACAAATGACATGCTTTACCTATTGAATCACCAATTATTTGAATTTCAATATGACGTGGTTCTTCAATTAATTTTTCCATATACATCGCATCATTTCCAAAAGCTGCTTTTGCCTCTTGACGAGCAGATTCCCACGCATTTTGTAAATCTTCTGGTTTCCAAACTGCTCTCATTCCTTTACCTCCTCCTCCAGCAGTAGCTTTAAGCATAACAGGATAACCAATTTTTATTGCTAATTTTTCTGCAACGGGTAAAGATGAAATAATTCCATTAGAACCAGGAATTGTTGGTACACCAGCTTTTTTCATGGTTGATATAGCTGAAGCTTTATCTCCCATTAAATTAATCATTTCATCTGTTGCACCAATAAATTTTATACCTTGTTCTTCACATATTTTTGAAAAACGAGCATTTTCAGCTAAAAACCCATAACCAGGATGTATGGCGTCAGCATTTGTTATTTCGGCTGCTGAAATTATATTTGAAATTTTTAAATAAGACTCACTACTTGACGGCGGACCAATACAAACGGCTTCATCTGCAAATCTAACATGTAAACTTTCAGCATCGGCAGTTGAATACCCTGCGCCAGATTTTATATTCATTTCTCTACAGGTTCTTATAATACGAAGTGCTATTTCCCCTCTATTGGCAATTAATATCTTTTTAAACATAACTCAGGTTTTAAAAATTTCATATTCCAATCCCGAAATTTCGGGGCAAATTCCAAATATTGGATTTTGAGATTTGTTTTTGGAATTTTTAAATTGTTATGATGGATCAACTAAAAATAATGGTTGATCAAATTCAACCGGAGAAGAATCATCTACTAAAACTTTAACGATTTTACCTGCTACTTCTGACTCAACTTCATTGAACAATTTCATAGCTTCAATAATACAGACTGTATCTCCCACATCAATGGTATCACCAACTTTTACAAAAGAAGATTTATCTGGTGATGGTTTTCTATAAAAAGTTCCAATAATTGGAGACTTAACTGTTATGTATTTTGAATCCTCATCTTGATTCTCTTCAGAAGAAGTTGCTGATTCCGTTTGAACTGGTATTGGCGCAGCAGCTTGTACAGCTATCGGTATCTGCTCGGCCATTGGTTGTTGAATAATTGTAGTTTCAGTTTTTCCAACACCAGTTTTAATAGTTATTTTTAAATCTTTCAGTTCTAATTTAACTTCGCTTACACCAGATTTTGCAACAAATTTAATCAGATTTTGAATTTCTTTTAATTCCATAATATTGTATTTTGAATGTTGTTTTTTAAGAATTGTATCCCCATTTAAGATACATTGCTCCCCAAGAAAATCCTCCTCCAAAAGCAGTAACAATTATATTATCTCCTTTTTTTAATTGAGTTTCATAATCAGCAAACAATAAAGGTATTGTAGCTGAAGTCGTATTACCATATTTCTGAATATTCATCATTACTTTCGAAGTATCTAACTTCATTCGTCTTGCAGTTGCTTCAATAATGCGTTTATTTGCTTGGTGTGGGGCTAACCAAGATATATCATCGTTGGTTAAACTATTTTTCTTCATTATTTTCTCACTTGCATCTGCCATATTAAAAACAGCATTTTTAAAAACTGTTTTTCCATCCTGTTTAACAAAATTTAATTTATCATCAAAATTTTCTTTCGATAAAGGTAGTACAGATCCTCCAACAGCAACTTTTAAAAATTCTCTACCTGAACCATCTGTTCTTAAATACTCATCCATTAACCCCATACCCTCTTCATTTGGTTCAAATAAAACAGCTCCTGCACCATCGCCAAAAATAATACAAGTTGTTCTATCTGTATAATCAATCATTGATGAACATTTATCAGCACCAATTAACAATACTTTTTTATATTTACCAGCTTCTATAAAGCTGGAAGCAACTGACATACCATATAAAAAACTTGAACATGCTGAATCTAAATCAAAGGAAAATGCATTAGTAGCTCCAATCATAGTAGCTACATAAGCAGAAGTAGATGCTGCTTGCATATCAGGGGTTGCAGTTGCAACAATTACTAATTCAATTTCTTTTGGATCAATATTTTTTTTAGCAATTAAATCTTCTGCCGCTTTAATTCCCAAATAAGAAGTGCCTTTATTTTCGCCTTTTAAAATTCTTCTTTCTTTTATTCCAGTCCGAGTTATAATCCATTCATCATTTGTATCAACCAAAGTTTCCAGTTCTTTATTGGTAAGTATATAATCTGGAACATATTTCCCAACAGCCGTTATTGCAGCAGTAATTTTAGTCATAATTAAATTTTTACTGTATGTCTTTTAATAATAAGTAAAATTTTATTTTTGTTTTTACACTCTAAAATAGTGTCCAAAAGTAAGGAATTTAATTTTGGATTTTGAACAAAAAATTACATTTTTTAACCATTATTTACTATAATCAATGAAAAAACCCTCAAAATTGAGGGTTTTTTCACACTTTTTGATAATTTCTTATGCAAGGTTTTCTCCAGAATCAATCAATACTTGACCTCTGTAATAAAGTTTTCCTTCATGCCAATGAGCTCTGTGGTATAAATGAGCTTCACCTGTTGTTGGATCTTTTGCAATTTGAGGAACTACAGCTTTATAATGTGTTCTTCTTTTATTTCTTCTCTGTTTTGAGATTTTTCTTTTAGGATGCGCCATCTTTATATATTTTTATCTGTTAGTAACTTTTTTAAATCTTCCCATCTAGGGTCAATTTCATTCAAATTCTTATTTTTATTTGGTTGTAATTCTTTAAGCTTTTCTAATATTGGTGATTGTAATGAGCCATCTTCAATACCTGGATGCACCCTTTTTTTAGGAACAGCCAAAATAATCATTTCATATATATATTGTGCAACATTTATTTGGTGTTCGCCATAAGGAATTATCAAAATTTCTTCATTATCATCATTAAATTCATTACCAAATTTTACAACGATATTTAATTTACCAATAACATCTTGATCGTAGGCTTCATTTGATACATCACAGGCAACATTAACTGTACCTTTAGCAGAGAAATGGAGCTCTAACAAAGTACTTTTTTTAACAAATTCTAGGTTAACTAATACATTAGTACTAAAAAATTCATCATAATTAAAAGCTTCAAAGAACTGATTTTCAATTTTATATTCAAAATGAGAAATTCCTTCTTTTAAACCGAAAAGAGAAATATCATAATCTTTCAACATTTTCATCAAAATATAAATTTGAGCGCGCAAAGTTAATAAAATATAACTTATTAAAAAATTACTTTACAAAAAATATTGCGATTTATTTATCTTTATTGGATTTTAATTTGTTTTCAATTAACGACTTATACTCATTTCGTGTTTTATATATAGAAATTGCACTAAACAGCGCTTCTTTAAATGAATTATTATTTGCTATTCCTTTTCCAGCAATTTCATAAGCTGTACCATGATCTGGCGAGGTTCTTATTCTACTTAATCCCGCAGTAAAGTTAACTCCGTTTCCAAATGATAGCGTTTTAAATGGCGCCAAACCTTGATCGTGGTACATTGCTAAAACTGCATCAAATTTTTTGTAACTTTCACTTCCAAAAAAACTATCTGCTGCATAAGGACCATAAACTAATTTTCCTGTTTTTTGAATTTCTTCGATGACAGGCTTAACAATTTCATCATCTTCAGTACCAATAACTCCATTATCACCACAATGCGGATTTAAACCTAATATTGCAATTTTTGGTTTTCTAATATTAAAATCCTCCACCAATGTAGAGTGCATAATTTCAACTTTCTTTTTAATTAATTCAGAAGTGATTGTTTCGGCAACTTTATTTATTGGAATATGACCAGTAATCAAACCAATTCTTAAATCATTTGTCATTAAAATCATCAAACTTTCTCCATCAAAATTATTTTCCAAATACTCTGTATGACCTTTAAAATTAAATTTATCAGATTGTATATTATGTTTATTGATAGGAGCTGTTACCAATACATCAATATCATTTTCTTTTAATGCATTTGTTGCACTTTGCAATGATTCAAATGCACAATTACCAGAAATTTCAGTTGCTTCACCTAATTCAATATCAATCAATTCTTTCCAAATATTCAATAAGTTAACTTTATTGTGAGTTGCTTTTTTAACAAAATCAATACCATGCACTTGGGTATTAATATTCAAAGCTTTTTTATGATAACTTATAACTTTGGTTGAAGCAAAAATTATTGGTATACAAAAATCCAGCATTCTATTATCTTCAAATGTTTTTAAGATTATTTCAATTCCAATCCCGTTTGTATCCCCGACCGATATACCTACTTTTATTTTTTCAGATTTCTTCATCCAACTTAGTAATAATTATTAATTTTGTACTATCAAATAAATACAAATTATTTACTTTATAAATAAAAAGAAAATAATAAAATTTTATTTAAAACTTTTTGACAAATTTAATCAATAAAAATTAAAATATGTTTACAGGTATTATTGAAAAAATAGGAAAGATTGTTGATTTAAAAAAAGATAAAGAAAATTTACATATAACTGTAAAAAGCGATATCTCTTCAGAACTAAAAATTGACCAAAGTTTATCTCATGATGGAATCTGCTTAACTGTAATTGATATTAATAATGGCACACATACAGTTACGGCTATTAAAGAAACCATAGATAAATCAAATATCGGGCAATTAAAAATAAATGATACAATTAATCTAGAAAGAGCTATGCAGTTAAATGCCAGGTTAGATGGTCATATTGTTCAGGGTCATGTTGACCAAGTTGGAAAATGTACAGATATTAAAGAAGTTGAAGGTAGCTGGGTTTTTACTTTTTCTTATGATAATAAATTAAATAATCTTACCATTGAAAAAGGATCAATTACTGTAAATGGTGTTAGTCTTACTGTTGTAGACTCAAAAAAAAATAGTTTTAGTGTGGCAATTATTCCTTTCACATATGAAAATACCAATTTTAACAAAATAAAAGTGAATGATTATGTTAATTTAGAATTTGATGTAATTGGAAAGTATGTTGCGAAACTTTTGCAACTATAGATTATTTATTTTTATTTCGCAATTTATTTATACCATAAAGTATACCTGCTGCAAACAAAGCAAACAATCCTCCATCAATGGGAACAATTGGTTTTGGTGGTGGTGGTCCAGTAGCAAACGCAATATCAGCAATCATAAACAGGCTTAGAAATATAACTGCCTTAAGGTAATTGTTAGCCATATAATTTCATTCTTTAATTCAATAACGAAAATATCTCAATAATGTTGCAAATATATAAAAAGGATATAAAATATCTCAACAACATTCAAAAAATTTACTATTTATAAAATATTTTATCAAAAGTTAACATATATATAATATTCAAAAAAAAATTACTGATGCGTTTTAGTTATTTAAAAAATATTTAGTGTTAAGTTCATTATATCCCGTTCTCCACATTAATGCAGCTTCTAAATAAATATGTTCCAAAATTGGTTTATCATCAGTTAAAACTATAGCATCAGCCAAATCAATTGCCGAAGGTTTAATCCATATATTATCAATCTCTGGATTTTCTTTAAATAGCCCTTTTTTGCAAATAAAAATCAAATTTCTACTTGCCTCTTCCCCAGGTGTAGCAATTAAATGTACACTAAAATTTTCGCTAATTAAAGTTTTATAAATAGATCGTGCTGCTTTACCCGTACTTCCACTAATAAATCCATAAAAATTAACAGTTAATATCCCGTCATTTGTTAACTTTTTTTTAATTTCATAAAATGCTTCTTTTGTCAATAAATGTATTGGAGGTGTTTCACTGTGATACAAATCATAAATAATTATATCGTATTTTTTATTAGTGGTATTTATAAAATGTCTTGCATCATCAACAATTACCTTTACACTATCATTAATATAAAAATACTTTTTAGCCAGCATTTCAATTCGTTTATCAAGTTCAACCACATCAACTTTCAAGTTATTAAACACCAATTGCTTGTATAAAGTACCTCCTCCTAAACCCAACAATAGCGCATTATCACCTTTTCGAAAAGCGAGGATATTCTTAGTTAAAATATTTACATAATCCCAATAACTTACAAAAGGATTTTCTTTATCCATCACCGTTTGAGATATGTTATTAACAAGTAATTCTCTATAAATTTTCGAAGTATTATCAGAATGATTTATCATCTCTCTATCTACAACTTTTATTTCTCCTAAAATTCCTTCTGATCTATAAATTATTTTTTTATTCGTTTTATCCTTATAAAAACTAAGTAATAAAATAGCAACAATTATAATTATTAAGTTACTGACTTTTAATGATCTGGTAACAAAAAATAAGATTATTGATGTTAAGATTACTATGAATCCATAAACATACAAAGTCATGGTTATTCCAAATTGCGGGAATGAATAAAACCCAATTGTAAAAGTTACAATTATCCCTCCAAAAGTGGATACAGCATAAACATTTCCACTACTTTTTCCTGATCCTTCAACCTCGTTTGTTATCAAATTAATGATTAATGGTGAAGTTGCTCCAAATAACATTAGAGGAATAAATAAAAAACAACATAAAGAAATAACTGTTCCTATTAATAAATTTAATCTTATGGTAAAGGGCAAAATAATTCCACTAATAATTGGAGTTAAAACAATCAATACACCTCCAATAAACATCAGCCAAAAAACAATTTCCTTTTTTTTATATTTTGATGATATATAGCCTCCTAGATAATAACCACTCATTAAAGCTGTAAGTGTTACACCTAGTACAGATGCCCACACATAAATTGAAGTACCAAAAAAAGGAGATAAAATTTTTGCGCTCGATAATTCAACACACATAACTGCTCCTCCTTCAACAAAAGCAAGGGCAAACAGAAATTTTTTTAAAATATCGTTTCTTATTGGTTTCATTGATTTGGTTAAATTTTATATGGAAAAACTATAATCATTTGTCCGCTGATAAATTATTTCTAAAAATAGAAAAGCCTTAAATATATTCAACCAATATACTAAATTAGTTATTCATTATATAAACGGAATTCAACTTATTAAATTTGATCCATTTTATGAAAATTAAAAAATCCGCAAATATCTTATTTTTAGACATTTGCGGATTTAATTGTGGTCCCACAAGGGCTCGAACCTTGGACCCCCTGATTATGAGTCAGGTGCTCTAACCAGCTGAGCTATGGGACCTAAAATTGGAGTGCAATATTACTGTTTTTTTAGATTATGTACAATATTTATTTATGTTTTATTATTTTTGAAATGTAATTCAATCTAATACTATATTATATGTTTGAAAAACTTTCTTTACTCGTCTTAGCTTTTTTATTAACTTTTACTATCCAAGCTCAAGAGAAAGTAGTTATTGAGAACAACCCAAACTATAAATTTCAATCTGACAAGAATAAAACGACTCAAACAACAGTTGTAAAACAAAAGACATATGCATTCCAACCTTATTGGAGCTTTGGTGGTAATATTGGTCTTGCCTTTTGGAATGGAGGGGCAGATATTTTAATTGCACCTAAAGCTTATTATCATATTACACCACATTTTTTTACAGGTATGGGTTTAACCTATATGTATTCTAAAAACAGTAGCTATTATCAATCAGACTATTATGACTATAGTTCTAATTCATTTGGTGGAAGTGCAATGCTTGGATTCAGACCTATACGTTTTTTACAATTTACTGTTGAATATGAAGGATTAAATACAAATTATAGTGGATATTATACAGATAATTATTGGAATAATGCTTTATATTTAGGAGCTTCATTTGTAAGTGGACATGTTGCTTTTGGATTTCAATATGATGTTTTATATAGTTCTAATTATAGTCCATACCGTTCGGCATGGACACCGGTTATAAGTTTCTATTTTTAAACCATACTTTTTGCCATTCTTTTCTTAATATCAAAATAGCAACTTTTTCTGTCAAAATATTTAATTCTAAACCTTGTAATTCTATAATTTGTTTCTCAGGAATATCTATTCTGTATAATAAGTTTACATAATCAGAAAATTTATTATTGATCAAATCGATTAATAACTCTTTTAAATTAATTACAACGTTTTTAGGAGTGCTATTCTCATTTAAATTATAATCAACTCCAACTAATTGCAAATCCTTATTAATTTGTTGAATTAGTTTTTTCAACAAATCATCTTTTTGAATTTGGTTTAATAACTGTAAAACGTTTTTATTTTCAGATAACATTATTTATTTCTATACATTAAGCTTTTACCAAATTTTACAAATACTTCTTTTTTAATATTTGAAATTGAAAGATTATCAATATTTTCAAAAGCCATCAATGAATATTTTTTAATCTCAATTTGTAATAATTCGGGTAATTGATACTTATCAAACAAAAATTTTACATTTTCAATTTTATTTTTTGATGTACTATTTTTTGAATACAACTTTAATAATTCTTTTTTATCTTTCTTAGAGGCTAATTCAAGTGCTTTTATATACAAAAAGGTTTTTTTGTTTTCCAATATATCTCCTCCTACTTTTTTCCCAATTTTTTCATCACCAAAAACATCTAAATAATCGTCTTGTAATTGAAAAGCAATTCCTAAATGTAATCCAAAATTATAAATTTGCTTCATATCCTGCTCACTTGCATTTGAAATAATTGCTCCCATTTGTAAAGAACAAGCCAATAATACAGCAGTTTTAAAGCTTATCATTTTTATATATTCTTTTAATGATACATCATTTCTTGTTTCAAAATCCATATCGTATTGTTGACCTTCGCAAATTTGTAAAGCGGTTTTATTAAATAATGTATGTAATTTTTTAAAAGTATGATCATCATACAATTCCAACATCTGATAAGACATAATCATCAATGCATCTCCCGATAAAATTCCAATATTTTCATCCCATTTTATATGCACTGTTTCCTTACCTCTTCTTAAAGGTGCCTTATCCATTATATCATCATGAATTAGGGTGAAATTATGAAACATTTCAATTGCTGTAGCCGCTTGCAATGCATCTTTATAATTACCCCCAAACAACTCACAACTCATAAGCGTTAGAATTGGTCTAATCCTTTTGCCTCCCAATTGTAAAATATAATGAATAGGTTCATATAAATTCTTTGGGGCAATAAACTTATTATCTTCTTTAATCTTTTTAGATAAAAATTCTAAAAAAAGTAATTTATAATCTTGTAATTCCAAATTTTCAATATTTTATGTAAAAGTACTTTAATCTGAACAAATATATAAATAATGTTAAAAATATAAACTTTGGAAACTTTTTTTGTTTTTAAAGTTTCCTTTTTATTATATTTGCACTCTTATGAAAGAAAAAATACTAAAAAAAGCAATTGATTTATTTTTGAATTTTGGATTTAAAAGTGTAACCATGGATGATATTGCTAAAGAATTAGCAATATCAAAAAAAACTATCTACACTCATTTTTCTACAAAATTAAAATTAGTCAAAGCCACTACTTTTTATGTATTTGAAAAAATAAATTCTGGTATTAGTGATATCTGTACCGTAAACCAGAACCCAATTGAAGAAGTTTATTTGATAAAATCTTTAGTTACAGAGCAATTAAAAGGTGAAAAAAATTCTCCTCAATATCAATTACAAAAGTATTATCCAAAAATATTTGAAACATTAAAACAAAAACAATTTGAATCTGTCAACGAATGTATTACAGCTAATTTAAAAAAAGGTATTGAACAAGGGTTTTATCGAAAAGAAATTGATATTGATCTCATAACAAGACTATACTTTAACGGAATTATGGGTATTAAAAATGTTGATCTATTTCAGGTAAATAAATTTTCAAGCACCTATTTAATGGATAGCTATTTAGAATATCATATCCGAGCAATCGCAACTGAAAAAGGACTAAAAATTTTACAAAAAATATTAAAAAAATGAAGAAAATAATAATTTTATTACTTTTTCTTTCCTCTGTTTATTTTATTGAAGCACAAGAAAATAGTTACTCGTTTACATTGAATGAAGCTGTAAATTTTGCATTAAAAAACAATTATACTGCAAAAACTTCAAAACTTGATATTGAAGCTGCTGAAAAAAAGAAATGGGAAACAACTACTATGGGTTTACCTCAAATTGATGGTGCTATAGATTATCAAAATTTTATTAAACAAGGGATTACTTTGATTCCAAGTGAGATCTTTGGCGGGCCTCCAGGTGAATTTGAAGAAGTAACATTTGGAACCAAACAAAATTTAAATGCTACAGTAACTTTAACTCAACTTCTGTTTGATGGATCATACCTTGTAGGTTTACAATCAGCAAAAACATATTTAAAAATTTCAAACCTAGCTAAAGTAAAGACTGATCAAAACATACGAGAAGCGGTTATAAATGCTTATGGAAATGTTCTAATTGCACAAGAAACTATTTTAATTCTGGAAAAGAATAAGGTAATATTAGAAAAAAACCTTAATGAAACCAAAGTTATATTAGAAAATGGCTTAGCGGAAGTTCAAGATGTTGAGCAACAGCAAATAACTTTATCTACAATTGACAATCAATTAAATAAAGCCAAACGATTCGAAACTATAGCAAAAAAGATGTTCAATCTAACTCTAGGAATACCTATTGAAATCCCTGTTGAATTGAATGATAATTTAGAATTTCTCGCTTTAAATAGTTCTGATTTAAATTTAATAAATACATCGTTTGATTTAAATAATCATATTGATTATAAAATTGCTGACAACAAAGTAGTTTCTGAAGAGTTATTTGTGAAATTTGAAAAAAGTCAAGCTCTACCTTCTTTGAATGCATTTATTAATTATTCCAAATACGCTAATAATGACAATAATGTTTTCTTTAAAAATGATGGTAATTGGTTTGATTCTTCTCTTTTTGGAGTTAGCTTAAATGTACCCATTTTTAGTAGTTTACAAAGAAGTTCAAGAACACAACAAGCAAAAATAAGTTTGATGCAATCTGAAATTGAACTAACAGAAACATCTCAAAAACTAAAATTACAAGTAATCACAGCTAAAAACAAATACCAATTTTCTTTAGATCAATATCAAACATCAAAACAAAACCTGGTTTTGGCTGAGAGTATTGCAGAAAAAGAACAAATTAAATTTTTTGAAGGCTTAAGCTCAAGCTTTAACTTAACTAATGCTCAAAACCAACTATATAATAAACAACAAGAATATATACAATCTATATTGCAAATTATACAAACCAAAGTAGAATTAGAAAACGCACTTAATATTTATTAAAATGAAACATACAATTATTCTTTTATTCATTTTTATCTTATCTTTTTCATGTAATGAAGAAGTCAAAACCTCTGAATCATTAGTAGAATTACAAAATAAAAAAACAGCTATTATAAAAAATATAGATAGTTTAAATACTATTTTAAAAAATATTGAAAAAAATATTGAAAAATTAGATGGTACTAAAAAATTACAAGCTGTTTCAATTTCACTCCCAAAAACTGAAAATTTCAAACATTATATTGAAATTCAAGGAGTTGTAAAAGCCGATAAGAATATTGAAATCAAACCAGAATTAGGAGGCACGGTGCTTAAAATAAATGTAATTGAAGGACAAAAAGTAAAAAAAGGACAACTTTTAATTCATTTGGACGATTCTTCTTTACAAAATAAAATTACAGAAATCAATACTCAATTGTCTTTGGCTAAAACTACTTTTGAAAGACAAAAACGTTTATGGGATCAAAAAATTGGTTCTGAAATGCAATTTTTACAAGCAAAAGCTCAATTAGAAGGTTTAGAAAACAACAAAGCAACACTTGATAATCAGGTTTCAAAAATGAGAATTACTGCTCCTTTTTCTGGAATAGTTGATGAAATATTTCCTAAAAAAGGAGAATTAACAAACCCCCAACTTCCTGTAATCAGATTAGTAAATTTAGATAAAGTGTATATTGAAGCCGATGTTACTGAAACTTATTTGCCTTTTATAAAGGTAGGAAATGAAGCCTTAATTTCTTTTCCATCAATCAATAAAGAAATCAAATCTAAAATTGCTCTAATTGGAAATGTAATTAATCCAAATAACAGAAGTTTTAAAACAAAAATAAATATCAAAAATAGTGACAATACACTAAAACCAAATTTGTTAGCCGATATAAAAATTATTGATTTTGAAGCAAATGGTCTTATTATTTCATCATCTTTAATTCAAAAAAATAAACAAGGTGATAATTATGTTTATACCGTAAGTAATAAAAACTCAGAATACGTGGTTTCAAAAAAGCTAGTGAAAATTACTAAAGAGTACGATCAATACTCACTAATTAAAAGCGGATTAAAAATGAGTGACACTTTAATTGACAAAGGAGCTAGAATTGTTAAGGATGGTGAATTGGTTAAAATAACAAACTAATTATTGGTTTAATAAATTGAAGATTCATATAATGAACAAAATACTAAAAGAGTTTAAACTATCAAGTTGGGCTATAAAAAACAAAATGACCGTTTTTGTATTATTGGTCATGATATTTCTTGCCGGAATCTTTTCTTATCAAAGTATGCCAAGAGAAGCTTTTCCAGAAATAGTAGTTCCACAAATATTTGTTTCAACTGTTTACCCGGGAAATTCAGCTATTGATATTGAAAAATTAATAACTCGCCCTTTAGAAAAAGAAATAAATGGTATTTCGGGTGTAGATGAAATTATTTCAACTTCAATTGAAGGCTTTTCTTCA
>JAUWLK010000288.1 GCA_030613745.1 Flavobacteriaceae bacterium
CTGTGGTAGCTGTTTCTATAGGGTTATTATTGGTTAACACTATTAAGCCTGGAAATTCAATATCTGAAAAGACAAGAAAAGAGTTAGTAAGTAGCTATTCTGATAGTACACAAAAGTATAAAGATGAAGCTGAGAGTCAGATAGATAGTGGTCCATTAAAGGCCTTAGTTGATTTGGTTCCCGAAAATATAATAGGTGCTGCAGGTGAAAATAAAAATATGTTACAGGTTATTTTCTTTGCCATATTTTTTGGTGTTGGATTAATTTTAATTCCTGAAAGTAAATCAAAACCAGTTAAAGATTTTTTTGATGGATTTAATGAAGTAATTTTAAAAATGATTGATTTAATAATGCTAGCCGCTCCTTACGGTGTTTTTGCATTATTGGCAGCCTTAGTTGTTGAATCTCCTAGTACAGATTTGTTTAAAGCCTTAGGATGGTACGCATTAACAGTGGTTTTAGGGTTGTTACTTATGATTTTATTTTATATTTTATTGGTTTATGTTTTCACAGGAAAGAAACCAAATAATTTCATTAATGGAATATCTCCTGCACAATTACTAGCTTTTTCAACAAGTTCAAGTGCAGCAACTTTACCTGTTACTATGGAAAGAGTACATGAACATTTAGGTGTTGATGAAGAGGTATCGAGTTTTGTATTGCCAATAGGAGCAACAATTAATATGGATGGTACTAGTTTGTATCAGGCCGTAGCTGCAGTTTTTATTGCTCAGGCTTTTGGTATGGATTTATCGTTTGGTGTTCAATTAGGAATTGTAGCTACTGCAACTTTGGCGAGTATTGGTTCAGCTGCTGTTCCTGGAGCTGGAATGGTAATGTTGGTAATAGTTTTGGCTCAGGCTGGAATTCCAGAGGCTGGATTGGCTTTGATATTTGCTATTGATCGTCCATTAGATATGTGTAGAACAGTTGTTAATGTTACAGGTGATGCTACCGTATCAATGATGATTGCAAAATCTGAGGGTAAATTAAGAGAACCTCATGTAAAGAATTGGGATGATAATTACAAAGTTAAAAAAAGTTAAAAGGAAAAAAGTAAGAAGTAGGTAGTAAAAAGTATTTTTGCCTATTGCTTAGCTAAACCCAAAAGTCCTTCCCTTTGGGAAGGATTTAGGATGGGAATTACCACCTAATTACAACACTACCCCAAGTAAAGCCGCTACCAAAAGCAGCTAAAACAATGAGGTCATTTTCTTTAATTTTTCCTTTTTCCCATGCTTCTGCTAAAGCAATAATTATTGAAGCGGCAGTAGTATTACCATATTCCATAATATTATTATATACTTGATCATCTCTCAGTTTAAATTTACGTTGAACAAATTGTGAAATTCGTAAATTTGCCTGATGCGGTATAAATAGATCTAAATCATCAATAGTTAGATTGTTAGCAGATAATCCTTCTAAAATAGCTTCACTAAATCTAACTACTGCATTTTTAAAAACAAAAGTCCCATCCATATAAGGATAATAGGAAATATCTTTACCATCAGAAGCGATAATTTTAGGCACCCAATTCCTAATGCTAGGAGAAGGTACAATTAATTTATCTGCATATTTACCTTCACTGTGTAAATGAGTTGATAATATTCCTTTAGAATTGTCTTCTGTTCTGGAAAGAATACATGCACCTGCACCATCACCAAATATTACAGAAACACCTCTGCCTCTCGTAGTTTTATCTAAACCGTTTGAATGATATTCAGCACCTATTACCAAAATATTTTTATACATTCCGGTTTTGATAAATTGATCAGCAGTTGATAGCGCATAAATAAATCCAGAACATTGATTTCTAATGTCAATTGCACCAATAGTTGGCATATCAAGCATGTCTTGAATTTGGACTCCGCAACCTGGAAAATAATAATCAGGACTTAAAGTTGCAAATACTATAAAATCAATATCATCTTTAGTTAAACCAGCTCTTCCTATAGCAATTTTTGCAGCTTTGGCTCCCATTGTAGCAGAAGTATCATCACTTCCTTCTGGAATCCAATGCCGGTTTTTTATACCTGTACGTTCTTGAATCCATGCATCATTAGTATCCATCATTTTTGATAGATCATCATTGGTTACAATATTTTCAGGAACATAAAATCCAAGTCCCGTTATTTTAGAATTATACATATAAGAAATAATTTTAATTATAAAATAAAGTAAAAAAACTATTGATTTTTACATATATCTAAATAAAAATGTAAAGTTTTTATTATATGCAAAAAATCACTTTATCAAATGTAGTAAATTTAATTTATTATGCTAAGAATAATAGTTTAAAAAAGATATGTTAAAGATGTTATTTAACAATTATTGTTAAGAAATTTAACAAAGTATGTCATCTTGTCATTTTACCATGTTTGGTATTTTTTTTGAAAGAGTATTTTCATAATAATATAAATTTAAACAAAAAATAAAAATTATGGCTAAAGGAAAAATTAATGTAGCTGTTGAAAATATATTTCCATTGATTAAGAAGTTTTTGTATTCTGATCATGAAATATTTTTAAGAGAATTGATATCTAATGCTACTGACGCTACTTTAAAATTGAATCATCTTGCTTCTGTAGGTGAATTTAAAGGTAACAGGGATGATGTCAAATTAGAAGTAAAAATTGATAAAAAAGGTAAAAAGCTTCATATAATTGATCAGGGAATTGGTATGACCAAAGAAGAAGTTAAAAAATATATTAATGATATTGCTTTTTCAGGTGCGGAAGAATTTTTAGAAAAATTCAAAGACGAGAAAAATGATTCTGGAATAATAGGTCATTTTGGCTTAGGGTTTTACTCTTCTTTTATGGTGTCAAAAGAAGTAGAAATTATAACCAAATCATATAAAGACGATGAAGATGCAGCACATTGGGTTTGTGACGGTTCGCCAGAATATTCTTTAAAAAAATCGAATAAAAAAGACAGGGGAACAGAAATTATTTTGCATATAGATGATGATTCTTTAGAGTTTTTAGAAGAAAATAAGATTAATGAATTGTTGTCTAAATACAATAGATTTATGCAAATTCCAATTAAGTTTGGAACCAAGGAAATTGCTGATCCAAATCATAAACCTAAAACAATAAAGGATAAAGAAGGTAAAGAAACAACTGAAGATCAAAAAATGATTACAGTTGATAATATT
>JAUWLK010000189.1 GCA_030613745.1 Flavobacteriaceae bacterium
AATTAAAAAAAGTTACCTAATTAGATAACTTTTTTTATTAACCTGATAACAATCAATTATTTCATTGATTCCTGTCATTGTATGATTTTAATATGAATAATAACTTTGTATTTATAAAAATTAGTATTAATTAAATCTATAATATCATGACTTTAGTGAAATTTAAAAAACACCGTTTACCTTGGTACGACACTATGTTTACCGATTTATTAGGTACAGATAGGTTACTTACCAGTGATTTTTTTATGGAAAACAAATGGATTCCTGCAATGAATATTAAAGAAACAGATAAACATTTTGAAATAGATGTTGCAGCTCCTGGTTTTACAAAAAAAGATTTTGACATTTCCATTGAAAATGGAGTACTTTGTGTTTCTGCAGAGAATAAGGAAGAAATTGAAGAGAAAAAAGATGATTACACTCGTAGAGAATTTAATTATAACTCATTTTCACGTTCATTTACATTGCCTGAAAATGTAAATGAAGATGAAAAAATGGATGCTACATATAAACATGGTATCTTAAAAATAGTTTTAGTTAAACTTCATGAAGATGAAATCACTCACAAAAGAGTTATTGAAATTTCTTAAATCTTTTAATTAAACTAGGGAGAAAATCTCCCTAGTTTTAATTCAAACGGGTTATGATATAAAGAATGTTTAATATTTCAAAAAAAAGAAAATGAAAAAAAAATTGTACAAATTTCATGATCAAACAATGCAATGGTTAAATGAATTAGAATTTTTACAAGACGAGCAAAAATTTTTAGAAAATTTATTGATTTCACACTTTTTAGATTTGAGCACTCCAAAATTATATGAGCCGACTAAAAGAGTTATAAAAAAATTAAAAGATGCTGAAAAAAAAGGAGATGAAATGTATGATATCATTCAAACACATAATAAACATTTGGCAACTTTAATGGAAAGTATTCACCTTAATGGTAATAAAGAGTTTAAAAAAGAACACAAACAAATTAAAAATGATTTTAAAATTTATGTTTTAAATTTTAAGCATGTTAAAAAGAAAATATTTGAAATGATAAAAGAAATAATGAAACTGCACAAACAAAAATTATTACTAGAAGAACAATAAACCTAAAAAAATATTTTTTGCAATATTCCCCTCCTCATTAATTTGATATCAAAAAGGTTGCTTTTTGCAACCTTTTTGGTTATTAAAAAATTTAATCTGTATTTTCTAATTTTAAAATAAAAGAGGTTAAAGGTTCTAGCTTTAAATTCACATTTCCAATTGCATCTTTAATAACTAATGCTGAAGATATTTTATTGTACAATTGATCTGTTACTTTGTAATTACCACCTTTTAATTTCCAGGATGTAATTACAGATTTTGGAATTTTTAAAGAGATCTCATAAGTTTCTGCCTCATCAAAATTTGTTATTATAATTAGTTTTTCATCATCAGACCAACGTACAAATGAAAATAAGCGATGATTGTAATTTTCAGAATTTGTACGATTATAACTATGAATTTCTTCATAATAACCCATTAAGGCACTACTATTAATTGTAAAATTCAATAACCTTTTGTAAAAATCACGTAGTTCTTTTTCACTTTCAGATAACTGACCACCATCAAATTTTTTATTATTCATCCAACGTTGATGATGTGGAACACCAATGTAATCAAACATAGATGTACGTGTTTCTGTACCAAATCCTGCATTTTCAGATCCAGGTTCTCCAACTTCTTGCCCGAAATAAAGTAATGTAGGAGAAGAGCTTATGGTTGTAGAAACTACCATGGCTGGTTTTCCTTTTTCTGCTAATCCTGTAAAACCATTACTAGCAATACGCTGTTCATCATGATTTTCTAAAAAATGTATCATGTGGTGTTCAATGTCTGATAAATCATTTTGTATTTGAGGGAGATTATCTGTTAATCCATGACCTTGAACAATATGTTTTATAGTATCATAAAATGCAACTTTATCATACAAATAATCCATTTTCCCTAAATGGATATAATCACGATATAAAGAAGGATTATAAATCTCTGCTAAAAGAAAAGTATTTGGATATTTCATTTTAATGGAAGAATTCATATAACTCCAAAATTCTACAGGTACCATTTCTGCCATATCAAAACGAAGACCATCAACTCCTTTTTCTAACCAATAAAATGCAATGTCTTTAAATTTTTTCCATGAATCAGGAACGTCTTTATTTTTCCAAAAAGTCACATGTTCTTCAACTCCTTTTTTATCAAATCCTTCAGGGAGTGTATCAAAATCTTTAGTTCCATCAGGTTTAATCCCGTAGTTTATTTTTACTGTTTCATACCAATCATTAGAATCTGGTTGTGCTAAACGAGAACCATTGCCAGTCCACTTTGCAGGAATTTCTTTAAATTTTCCGTCTGCAAGAGAATTTTTTTCTCCTCCCAAAGGCAAATAATTATTTTTCCATGAAGGTACTTTAAAATTTTCTCCTACTACATAATAAAAATTGTTGTTCTTTTTATAGGTAACATTTTTATCATCATCAACTCCAAAGTCACTTACACCCTCTGGATTTGATTTTCCTTCATATTTACGAGCTATGTGATTTGGTACAATATCTATTACCACTTTCATTCCAGCTTTATGGGTACGTTGAATTAGTTGTTCAAATTCTTCCATTCGATTTGACGGATCTACTGCAAGATCTGGATCAACTTGATAATAATCTTTCACGGCGTAAGGTGAACCGGCACGCCCTTTTACAATATCTGGGTCGTCATTACTTATACCATATTTTGTGTAATCTGTAATAGTTGCATGATGTAATATACCTGTATACCAAATATGTGTAATGCCTAAATTTTTAATTTCCTGAAGTGCTTTGTCAGTAAAATCATTAAACTTACCAACACCGTTTTCTTCAATTGTACCCCAAGGTTTATTTGTAGTATTTTCATTTCCAAACAAGCGAGTAAAAACCTGATAAACAACTTTTTTTTGTTCTTTCATTACCTCTTCTGATTTGGGTTCTTTTGTCATTTTCTCGGTACAATTTGAAAAAATTAGTACGATTAACAAACTGTAAATAATTTTTTTCATTGTTGTTATTTTTTTTCTAATAAAACTATATCAAAAGGTGTATTTAGATTAGCACTTCCATTTTTTACAGTAACTTCTTTTTCAGAATATTTATCTATCAAAACATCTCCATCTTTAAAAATAAGAGAAATATTAATTTGTTTACTTCCTATTGGTAAATCTAGACCAACAATTATCTTATCAAAAAAGTTATCTGTTTTTAAAGTCCGACTAAAAACATAAGGTGTTTTTGAAATCATATGATGAATTCCAACTCCGATAGCAGGGTGATCTCTTCTAAACTGTCCTAATTTTTGCCAGTGATTTAAAATTTCTTGTGTTTTTTTGTCAGAATTAATTTGTTCCCAATTCATATTTGAACGTAAAGTTGCATCACCTTCTGTTCCTTCAATAATTAAAGAACGAGCTGATTCGTCACCATAATAAACTTGTGAAATTCCCGGGCTAAGCAATAATTTAGTAGCAGTTTCAATTGATTTTTTTCTTTCTTTATCAAACGGATCTCCATCATCATGTGAAGTTAAATAATTTATTACAGTATTACCTTTTATCTCATTATTTAATATGTTTGAATATCTTAAAAAATTTTCTTCATAATCATTTTTGGAATTATATTTGAATTCAAAATTAATCATCGCATCAAATCCGTAATCAAAGTAATTCACTTTTTTATCTCCAAAATCAAAAGCTTTTGCATTGCTTATATTATAGCCATAAACTTCGGCAAAAAGAAAGAAATTGTTATCATCTAGTACTTTATCAGGATGACTTTTTTTCCATTCCGCGAAAGCGAAATCACACTGTTCTTTAAAATCACTCCAAACCGATTCTTCAATATGTTTTACAGTGTCAGCTCTGTAGCCATCAATACCAAACTCTGTAATATAATCGGTTAGCCATTTGATGATATAAAAACGAGGAGCTCTTGGATATCCTGTACGTTCAAAAAACGCATCTAACTCGGCAATTTCTTGCTCGTACCTACCTTCATTTTTCCATTTTTGTACTAAAAAATCAGGTAATTCTACATTTTGATCACTTTCTGTCAATATATCGGGTAAATTTTTGACTAGAGTACATGCAGTTGTAGTTTTATAGCTTTGGTAATTACACTGTGGTTCAGTTCTTACCCAATCATTTGGCCATACAGTATCTAGATCTGTTACAGGTCCAGTATGGTTTATAACAGCATCCATTACAATTCTTATTCCATTTTTATGTGCAACATTAACAAGTTCATGTAAATCTTCTTTTGTCCCAAAATTTGGATCTAAAGCAGTCCAATCTTTAGTCCAGTACCCATGAAATCCATAAGTAAAACCTGTTCCTTCATCTGTTCCTCCATGAATCTGTTCAACAACAGGAGTAAACCAAATTGCATTAATTCCTAGATCTGTAAAATAACCTTCCTCAATTTTTTGAATAATACCTTTAATATCACCACCTTCAAAATCTCTTAATATTGCTGTTTCTTTTGTTCGATTATAATTGATATCATTGGTTTGATCTCCATTATTAAATCGGTCAGTTAGTAAAAAATATAAATTGGCTCCTTCCCAAATAAAAGGTGTTTGAATTTTAGTTTCTACCTTCGCTATTTCTTTTTGTTTAGGATTATCACAACTAATAAGTAGCGTGACGATATAAATTATTGAAATAAATATTTTTTTCATGGTTGTAGTTTAGTGTTAATATTTTGTTTTTACACAAATACGATAGTTTATCACAGAATAATTAATATATTTTTAGAAAAGGGATTTAAAAAAAATTAGTAAAGCTCTAAAACCATTGATTTTTTACCTTCAATTGTTAATTTTTCAGCTAAATTTATTTCTTTTTCAGTAAATATATCTTTTCCTTTTTTATAATTTTTAATTCCTTCTTTAAACCTTGTTAGATTTAAAGTTTGGGATTCAGGATTATTATTGATTACAACCATTACAGTTTCGTTTTCATTTATTCTAAAATATACATATACATTATTTTGAGGAACAAATTGTACGGTCTTTCCTGTGTGAATAACCTTTTTATCTTTTCTCCAAGTTAATAGTTTTTTAGTAAAAGAATGGTAAGCTTCTTGAGTTTTGGTTCTATCATTTTGGGTAAAAGCATTTTTAGAATCACCTTGCCATCCACCAGGAAAATCTCTACGAATATCACCATCACCATGTTTGTTTTTATCACCCAACATACCAATTTCATCACCATAATAAAGCTGTGGTATACCACGAATAGTTAAAATAAGTGTTATTACTAACTTATATTTATCAATATCACTTTGGTAAATTTC
>JAUWLK010000021.1 GCA_030613745.1 Flavobacteriaceae bacterium
CCTTTATTGTTACAGTTCCAACTTTGTCTAATTCATCTACATCAATTTCTAAATATATTGTATCGCCGTCAAGCTTTGTTACAAAAACATCAACATTGCTAAAGAGTTTAGAACTCCATAATTTTTTGATTGCACCAGATAATTTATCACCGGGTATTTTTAAATTTTGACCTGTATTTAAGCCTGAAAAAATTAATATAGATTGTTCAGAAATTGTTTGATTTCCTTTAATAGATACACCACCTAACATATATTTTTTATTTTTCACTAAATCAATTGGTTCAATAGTTTTAGATATAGTATCTGATGCCTGTTTTATAGGTAAAATTGTATCTATTGTTTTTTCGTTACTTGGAGTAGAAATCATATCTCGATTAACGGGAAAAATAGTGTCTCGAGCTACATTGGTTGGAGGAATAGTATTGGATACCTTTTTTACAGGAGAAATAGTATCTTTAGCTTTATCGTTCTTTACATCAACTTCTTGTGCATTTACAGTAATTATTGTTAAAATAAAAAATAAAGGTAAAATACTGATATTAAATTTATTTATTACTGTTTTCAATTTGTTCACTTGTTTTTCCAAATCGTCTTTCTCTACTTTGATAATTTAAAATTGCTTCGTAAAAATTTTCCTTTTTAAAATCAGGCCATAATATATCTGTAAAATGCAATTCGGCGTAGGCTATTTGCCATAATAAGAAATTGCTAATACGTTTTTCACCACTTGTTCTAATCAAAAAATCAACGACGGGCAAAGTAAATGTATATAAATGACTATTTATAATATTTTCATCAATT
Organism: Flavobacteriaceae bacterium; assembly: GCA_030613745.1. Classification (GTDB taxonomy): domain Bacteria; phylum Bacteroidota; class Bacteroidia; order Flavobacteriales; family Flavobacteriaceae; genus Lutimonas. The sequence continues at coordinate 802 of JAUWLK010000021.1, forward strand.
TCTTCAATTTTAAGTTCATTATTAACAATTTTTTTAGAAATATTCTTAACAGCATTTACAATTTCTTCTCTTGAACCGTAATTTAATGCTAAAGTGAGTATAAGTTTGTTGTTATTTTTTGTTTTTTCAATAACTTCTTTGAGTTCTTTTTTTGCCTTTTGAGGAAGTTTTTCAATATTGCCAATAGTTTGAAGTTTTACATTATTTTCCTGAAAAAGTTTAAGCTCTTTTTTTAGTGAGCTAACCAAAATACCCATTAAAATATCTACTTCAACTTTAGGTCTTTTCCAATTTTCGGTTGAAAATGTGTATAAAGTAAGTGCTTGGATACCTAATTCAGTTGCAGCTTCAACGGTTTCTCTTACAGCATTCACGCCTTTTTTATGTCCAAATACACGAGTCAAACCACGTTTTTTAGCCCAACGTCCGTTACCATCCATTATTATGGCTACGTGTTTGGGTAAAAAGTCAGTATTTATTTTTGATTTTAAACTCATATTTTATTTAAAACTTACCGGTGTAGCATCCTTCTCTACCGAAACCATATACTATGGTTATTCCTGTAAAGACATACCAATCATTGTTATTAGGGTTTATTTGAATATTACCATTTATATCAACAGGATTACCATCAATTACATTATTATAGGAAGGGTAACCATCAATATTATCTTTAAACGTATATCTAAATGAAGTTTCAAAAGCTATACCAATATTATATGCTAATTTGGTTTTATACCCTATACCAAAAGGTACTGTGAAGTTAAATATTCTACCATCATTTACAGTGGCATAATTTGCAACTGCAGCTTCAACTATAATATAAGGAGTACTAGTGTGCCCAATTTTTGATAAACTATATTTAAAAAAATGATACTCAATTCCGGCAGCTAATTCATGTAAAGTATTATCAAAATTTAAACCTCGATATTTTCTAAAGGAATTGTTAGATTTATTATCGTCACCAGAAATTTTTGCATAGGTATATGTAGCTCTAAATGAAAAATGGGGGTTCATATTCCATTTATAAATTCCACCTACAGCATAATTGTTAGGGAAAACATAGTTAGTTCTTCCTATGTCACCAATGTAATTACTGCCACCTAAAAACACGCCTATCTCGTTTATTTGAGCAAAAGTTATGCTTGAATATATAAGAAATATGAATACTATTATAATTTTTTTCATTGTAAAAAAACAGTTTGCAAATATAAAAAAATAGATTTGCATTTAAATGAATTGAAAGGTCTTTTTTGATAAACAGATATTTAAGTATAAAATTGTATAGAATTAAGTAAATTTAATTGCGTTTGTCTTTTCCCCAAAGTAATTTTTCTCTAAGCGTTTTTATAAAAGACTGATTATTTAATTGTACAGTTTTTATTGTAAAATTACATTTTTCAATATAAATTTCATCATCGTTTGAAACTGTTGTTTGTCTTGAATCTAACGAAAGTAAAGCTTCATTTTCCCGACTATTTATTTTTAATTTAATTTTGGTATCATCTGGTATTACCAAAGGGCGAGTACTTAAATTATGAGGCGCGATAGGTGTAAGAACAATATTTTTTGAAGAAGGTGAAATTACAGGGCCATTACAACTTAATGAGTAACCAGTTGATCCGGTGGGTGTAGCAACAATTAAACCATCTGCCCAATAAGTGTTTAAGTATTCATCATCTAAAATTGTTTTTACAGAAATCATAGAAGTTGTATTTTTTCTACTTACAGAAATCTCATTTAATGCAAAGTTTAATTCATTGAGATCATCATTTTTAGTACTTGTAGTTACACATATTAAAGTTCTTTCATTAAGAGTATATTGCTTTTTTAAAATTAAATTTACATTTCTAGTTAATTTTTCTTTTTGAATAGTAGCTAAAAAACCTAATCTACCAGTATTTATTCCAATAATTGGGATATTTAAATCACGAACAAAAGCAACCGAACGCAAAAAAGTACCATCACCACCAACACTAAAAAATAAATCAAAAGAGGAGTCCAAGTCGTGATAATTTGCAAAAGTTTTATATTTTATTTTTGGATTGGCAACTACGCAAGAATTATATAAATTTTCTTCAAAAACAACTGTTATACTTTTTTGAGTTAAAATATTAACTAAAATACTAATATACTTTTTTGTAATATCATTGTTTGACTGTCCGTAAACTCCAACTTTCATATTAAAACCTTAAATGTTTAAGTATTTTTGTAAATAGTTTGATCGATCATGTAACTTTTCAAGATAATCATCTTTTTCAAATTCATTTAATATATGGTAGTTATATCGTCTAAACAAATGCAAAGTATTATTGATATCATGAAGACTTAACTTTAATGTAATATGAGCCATATCATTTTCAATTTTTGAAACAAAAGCACCTAATAAATTTGCATTATTTGATTCAACTATTTGAGTAATTTCACTAAATGAATAATCATTTACACCTTTTGCAACAACTAAAACAACACCTTCTTCATGTAAAAAAGGAGTACATTTAAATATGTTCAGAAAATCATCTAATTCATAATATCCCAAGTATTTTTTATTAGAATCAATAACAGGCATTAAATTGGTTTTATGAGTAGCAAAGAATTGTAAAACTTCAAACCAATTCATAGTATTGCTAACATAAAAAGGTTTTAGTTGGTTCTGTATTGTATATAATTCTTTATCTTCAAAATCTATAAACTCAATATCTTGCTTTGCAATTGTTCCACAGAATACATTTTGGTTGACTATGGGTAGATGAGAAAATGACAATTGCTTAAATGATTTTTTTATTTTATCAATTTTAGCATTTAAACTAAATGGTTTAACATCATTAGATATGTAATCAATTGTTTGCATAAAACTATTTACGACTAAAAAACAATTTTTTAAATTGTAATTTTGTCAATTGATATTTAATTTACTTTTGTAAAGATAAATATCTTTTTTATAAAAAACATAAATTAATTATTAATGACAAAACTTAGTGTAAATATTAATAAAATAGCAACTTTAAGAAATGCACGTGGAGGTGATATACCAAATATAGTGCAATCGGCTATTGATATTCAAGAGTATGGAGCTCAAGGAATTACTATTCACCCAAGACCAGATGAACGCCATATAAAATATCAAGATGCTTATGATTTAAAGCCAATTGTAACAACCGAATTTAATATTGAAGGAAATCCAATTCAAAAATTCATTGATTTAGTAATAGATATACAACCTGCACAAGTTACATTGGTGCCAGATGCAATTGACGCAATTACCTCAAATGCCGGTTGGGATACTGTTAATAACCAAAGCTTTTTGAAAGAAGTAGTGTCAGAATTCCAACGCAATAATATTAGAACTTCTATTTTTATGGATACAGATTTATCATTAATTGAAGCTGCAGCAAAAACAGGAACTGATAGAATTGAATTATATACCGAAGCCTATGCTGTAGCTTATGCAAAAGGGAACAAAGAAGGTATAAATCCATACGTGGAAGCTGCAAAATATGCTAGTATTTTAGGCTTGGGATTAAATGCAGGTCATGATTTGAGTTTGGATAATTTACAGTTTTTTGTAAAAGAAATTCCTTCAATTTTAGAAGTTTCCATTGGACATGCATTAATTTCAGAAGCTTTGTATTTTGGATTAGAAAATGTAGTAAATATGTATTTACAAAAATTAAAATAATGTCAATATTACATTCCTTAATTTTAGGAAAAGGAGAACCTTTACTGATATTACATGGTTTTTTTGGTATGGGAGATAATTGGAAAACTCTTGCTAATAAATTTGCAGAGAATTACCAAGTTCATGTAATTGATCAAAGAAATCATGGTAGAAGTTTTCATTCTGAAGATTTCACCTTTGACTTATTGGTAGAAGATATTATTGATTATTTAGAGTATCATGATTTGGTTACAGTAAATTTTTTAGGGCACTCAATGGGAGGTAAAGTTGCAATGTTATTTGCAATAACATATCCTCATTTAGTTCATAAATTAATTGTTGCTGATATTGCACCAAGATATTATCCTCCTCACCATCAGTTTATTTTAGAGGCTTTGCATGCTGTTGATTTTTCAAAAGTTAAATCGAGAGATGAAGTTGATGATATTTTTAAAAAATATATTTCTGAATTTAGAATTAGACAATTTTTATTAAAAAATGTTTATCGAAAAACTAAAGAACAACTTGCTTACCGCTTTAATCTGAAAAGTTTAAGTATCAATGTTGAAGAAGTAGGGGATGGCTTACCACCATTTTCTCAATTTGAAGGAGAAACATTATTTTTAAAAGGAGAAAATTCCGGATATATTTCTCATGATGATGAGGTATTAATCAAAACTCATTTCCCAAATAGCAGAATTGTAATTATAACAAATGCAGGGCATTGGCTACATGCTGAAAATGCTTCTGATTTTTATCAAAATATTTTTGACTTTTTGAAAATATGATTATATTGTCATATTGAAATTTTAAATCTAACCTTATGAATTTTATTTTAAGAATGCTTCTATCAGCTGCAGCAGTTTTATTAATTGCCAATTTTTTAACAGGTGTTCATGTTGAAGACTATACCGTTGCAATTATAGTTGCTTTAGTGCTTGGTTTTTTATTTGCTTTTTTAAAACCTTTTTTAGTTGTTTTAACTTTGCCAATTACAATTGTTACTTTGGGATTTTTTTTATTGGTGATAAATACAATTATAATATTATTAGCAAATAAATTAGTTACTGGTTTTAGTGTTGACGGATTTTGGTGGGCTATGATATTTAGTATTTTATTATCAATTGTTGAATCTTTTTTGCATTCTTTGATCAAAGAAAAATAAACTATTTAGCTCTTTGGCGCTCAGAGGATATCAAATTAAACCTTTTTTAACAGTACATTAACTTGATTTATAAATGATTTGGTACAATCATTGTTGTTTTTTTGTATAAAATGACTAATTTTGCACCCTTAATTTTCTAAAGTTAAATTTTACAGATAATGAATATTACCAAAGAAAACATTGATGCACTTAATTCAATTGTAAAAATTGATATTACAGCTGAAGACTATCAAAATAAAGTTGAAAAAGAGTTAAATGATTACCGTAAAAAAGCAAATATTCCAGGGTTTAGAAAAGGACATGTACCTATGAGTTTGGTTAAAAAACAATATGGTAAATCTATAATGATTGATGAGGTAAATAAACTTTTACAAGAAGCATTAAATAATTTTTTGATAGAAGAGAAATTAGATGTATTGGGAAACCCTTTGCCAAAAGCTAAAGAAAATTTTTCATGGGATACTGATACTTTTACTTTTGAATTTGAATTAGGGCTTGCACCTGAATTTGATGTAAATTTAAAACCTAAAAAAGCAATTACTGCTTATAAAATTATTGCTGACGATAAAATGATTGATGAGCAAATAGTTAATATTAGAGAGCAATATGGCAAATTAATTACTCAAGAAGCTATTGTTGAAAATTCTAATATTACCGGTTCGTTTGTAAACGAAGAAAAAGAAATAAATAAAAAATCAACATTCAAGTTAGAAAAAGTTAAAGGAAAGCCAAATCACAAGAAATTTATTGGTAAAAAAGTAGGAGATACTATTGAATTAAAATCTAAAAATTTGTTTACAGATGATCATATGTTGATGAATATTTTAGGAATTTCACATGATGATGCACACGATTTTAATGAAATTTTAAAATTTACTATTGAAGAAATTACTGAAACTGAATTAGCAGAAGTAAATAAAGAGTTATTTGATAAAATATTTGGTATAGACTTAATTAAAGATGAGACTGAGTTTAGAGCAAGATTAAAAGAAGATGCCGAAAAACAATTTGCATCCCAAGCTGATCAGCAATTGTTAAATGCTGTTACAGAAAGCTTAATTGAGAATACAAAATTTGATTTACCTGCTGAATTCTTGCAAAAGTGGTTAGCAGTTTCAGGAGATAAACCAATGACACCAGATCAAGCGATTGAAGAATATAATCGTTCTGAGAAGGGTTTGAGATATCAGTTAATTGAAGGTAAAATAAGTAAAGATCATGATATTAAAGTTTCATATGATGATTTAAAAACGTTCTCAAAAGGGTTTATTAAGACACAAATGGCTCAGTATGGAAATTCAAATCCTGAAGAAAAAGAATTGGAAGAAATTGCAAACCGTGTTTTATCAAATGAAGAAGAAGCAAAGCGTTTATCAGATCAACTGATGAATGAAAAATTATTGACATTCTTTAAAGAAAATATTAAGTTAAAAACTAAAGAAGTTACATACGAAGGATTTATTAAAGAAGTTTATAAATAATTTATAATCAATTTTTTAATTAAAAATAAACCTCATATAATTTAATATTTGTGAGGTTTTTTATTTATATAAGGAATTTAAATTGTATAAGTAATAAATTTAAATTAAGTATATTTACAATCTTAAAGTTTAAAAAATATTTTATGAATTTAGGAAATGAATTTAAAAAATTCGCGGTTAAAGATCAAGGAATTAATAGTATATATATTGATAAAATAGTTAGTAGTGTTACTCCTTATATAATTGAAGAGCGACAATTAAACGTAGCTCAAATGGATGTGTTCTCTCGTTTAATGATGGATAGAATAATATTTTTAGGAACAGCTATTGATGATCATGTTGCTAATATCATACAGGCACAACTGTTGTTTTTAGAAAGTGTTGATGCTTCTAAAGATATTTCAATTTACATCAATTCACCTGGAGGAGGCGTTTATGCTGGTTTAGGTATTTATGATACCATGCAATTTATAAAACCTGAAATTGCAACAATTTGTACAGGTATGGCTGCTTCAATGGGTGCAGTATTGATGTGTGCAGGTGAAAAAGGTAAACGATCAGCGTTACCACATTCTCGTATTATGATACATCAACCTTTAGGAGGAACACAAGGGCAAGCATCTGATATTGAAATAACTACACGTGAAATATTGAAATTAAAAGATGAATTATATCAAATAATAGCTAAACATTCTGGTCAAAAAATTGATAAAGTACATAATGATTCAGATAGAGATTATTGGATGAAAGCTGATGAAGCTAAAAAATATGGTATGATTGATGAAGTATTAGTTCGGAAAAAATAAATTTTCAAACAGCATTTTAAATTGAACCAAAACTATTTTGCTAAAAACAATTAATTAAGATGTCAGATAAAGAAGAATTAGAATGTTCGTTTTGTAAACGGAAAAAAGATGAGACGAATTTATTGATTGCCGGAGTTGATGCACATATCTGTGATAAGTGTATTGAGCAAGCTCATGGAATTGTTTTAGAAGAATCTATATTAGAAAAGGATAAAACTTCTTCAGAATTTTCAGTTAAAAAACCAATTGAAATTAAAGATTTTTTAGACCAATATATTATTGGTCAGAATCAAGCAAAAAAAGTGATGGCAGTAGCAGTTTATAATCATTATAAACGTTTGTTGCAAAGTCCTAGTTCAACTAGTGATGATATAGAAATTGAAAAGAGTAATATTATTTTAGTTGGTGAAACAGGAACAGGTAAAACATTAATAGCAAGAACTATAGCTAAAATGTTAGATGTACCATTTGCTATTGTTGATGCTACAGTTTTAACTGAAGCAGGTTATGTAGGTGAAGATGTTGAAACAATTTTAACCAGATTGTTACAAGCTGCCGATTATAAGGTAGATAAAGCAGAAAGAGGTATTGTTTTTATTGATGAAATTGATAAAATAGCTCGAAAAGGCGATAATCCTTCTATTACTCGTGATGTTTCGGGTGAAGGAGTACAACAAGCTTTGCTAAAATTGTTAGAAGGTACAGTGGTTAATGTTCCACCCAAAGGAGGTAGAAAACATCCTGACCAAAAATTTGTTGAAGTAAATACCAAAGATATTTTATTTATTGCAGGCGGCGCTTTTAGCGGAATTGATAAAGTAATAAGTAAGCGATTAAATATGCAGGCTGTAGGATATAGTGCATCAATTTCTGATGATAAAGTAGATCAAGAGAATTTATTACAATATATTATACCAAGCGATTTGAAATCATTTGGCTTGATTCCTGAGATTATAGGAAGACTTCCATCTTTAACATTTTTGAGACCTTTAGATAAAGAAACATTGCGTTCTATACTAACAGATCCAAAAAATGCAATTATTAAACAATACAAAAAGTTGTTTGAAATGGATGGTATAGATTTTACCATTGATGATAAAGCCTTAGATTTTATTGTAGATAAAGCAATTGAGTATAAGTTAGGTGCTCGTGGTTTACGCTCACTTTGTGAAGAAATTTTAACAGACGCTATGTTTGAATTACCTAGTAGTGAAGAAGTAAAGCTGAAAGTAACCAAAAAATATGCGGAAGAAAAGATATCAAAATCTACTATAAAAAAATTAAAAGCAGTTTCTTAGAAAATTTAAGAATACGAAATTAATATTATCCTATAAGGTATTAAAATCTTATAGGATTTTTATTTATTGGTGTATTAGTAGCTATTTTTTTATATTTACCTTCATTATATGTAGATTTGTTTTTTTAAATTTTTAAATTTGATTTCAAGAGATACCATTGATAAAGTTTTTGAAACTTCTCGAGTTGAAGAGGTGATTGGTGATTTTGTAAATTTAAAAAAAGCCGGAGCCAATTTCAAAGGGTTAAGCCCTTTTGCTAATGAAAAAACACCATCTTTTATGGTGTCTCCGGTAAAACAAATATGGAAAGATTTTAGTACAGGTAAAGGAGGAAATGTTATTACCTTTCTAATGGAACATGAGCATTATTCTTATCCTGAGGCAATTCGCTACCTTGCCAGAAAATACAATATTGAAATTGAAGAAACTGAGCAATCAGATGAGCAAAAGCAACATGCTGATGAAAGAGAAAGTATGTATTTAGTTTCCGAATATGCAAAGAACTACTTTCATGATATACTTTTAAATTCTGAAAAAGGAAAAGCTATAGGCTTAACATATTTTAAAGAGCGAGGTTTTAATAATGATATCATTAAGAAATTTGAGTTGGGTTATGCTCTAGATGAATGGACAGCCTTTACGGATACTGCTTTAGAAAAAAAATATGATCTTAAATTTTTAGAAAAAACAGGACTTACCATTATAAAAGAAGCAAGTTCACCATTAGAACAGTCAAGAAAATTTGACCGTTTTAAAGGACGAGTACTTTTTCCGATACACAGTATGAGTGGTAGGGTTTTAGGTTTTGGTGGAAGAACTTTATTAAGTGATAAAAAAGTTGCTAAATACCTTAATTCTCCTGAAAGTGATATTTACCATAAAAGTAAAATTTTATATGGTATATATCAAGCAAAACAAAGTATTGCAAAAGAAGATAATTGCTATTTGGTAGAAGGATATACAGATGTAATATCTTTATATCAATCTGGTATTACAAATGTTGTTGCCTCTTCGGGTACTGCTTTAACTTCTGATCAAATAAGATTAATCAACAGGTTAACTACAAATATTACTGTTTTATTTGACGGAGATGCTGCCGGAATTAGGGCTTCAATTCGTGGAATAGATTTGATCTTAGAGCAAGGAATGAATGTTAAAATTGTAGCTTTTCCTGAAGGAGAAGACCCAGATAGTTTTGCTAAAAATAAATCTGCTCATGAATTAAAAGAATACTTAGAAAATAATGCGAAAGATTTTATTCAATTTAAAACTTCGTTACTATTAGAAGAGACAAAGAATGATCCGATAAAAAAAGCGGAATTAATCCGAGATATTGTAGCTAGTATTTCTAAAATTCCAAATAATATTAAAAAAGAAGTTTATGTACAAGAATGTGCTAGACTAATGGATATTTCAGAAAATGTTTTGTTTAATGAGTTATCGCAAATTCTTAAAAAAGAACAAAGAGAGGCTTCAAAGAAACAATCCATTTCGCATTCATCTTTTACTGGTGTAAAAAAAGAGGTTAAACAAGTTGAAAAAATTGATAGGTTGTTAGTGTTAGAATCAGCACTAATATGGGTATTATTACTGTACGGAAATAAAGAAGTTGATTTTGTTGATTATGTGACTGTAATTGATGATGATGGAAATAAAAAAATTCAAAAAGAAGATTATGTTAATGTTGTTTCTAATGAAATTTATATTAATCTTCAAGAAGATGAAATTGAATTTACAAATCCAATTTTTCTAAAAATTTATTATGAAATAATCCATCAATTAAATCAAAATCAAAATATAAATATTGAATCATTTACCAATCATGTTGATATTGAAATTTCAATGGTGGTTACCAATATATTAATGGATGAAGAAAAAGAAGTGTTAAGTGACTGGAAACGTCATAATATTTTCCCAAAAAGTAAAGAAAAAGGTTTGCCAAAATTTGTACCGGATGTTATTTATAACCTACGAACATTATTAATCAAACAAAAAATACAGTTATTAACTGAAAAAATGAATCCTATCAATTTAGAAGATAATGAAGAAGAAATTGATAAAGAAGAAATTAAAAAAACAATTATGGATTATACCCAATTAAAAAATTTATTGGCAGAAAAATTGAATATAGTCGTAAATTAATTCTCTTGTTTTTTTAATTCTTCAGAAATCTCACAAACAGGAATTGCTATCATTTTATGTAAATTTACACGATGAAGTTTGGTGTAAATGTTAAAAACTTCTTTTTCCCTTCCAATAAAATTATCTATAGATTTTTTATCATCGTATTTTTTCATAGCCCATTCTAACTCGTCATAACTAGCTCCTAACTGATCCTCATCTGTACGTGAATCTCCAAATAAACCATCAGTTGGTTTTGCAAATTGTATGGCATTACTTACACCTAAATATTTTGCCAATTCATAAACTTCAGATTTTAATAAATCTGCAATAGGACTCAGATCAACTCCTCCATCACCATATTTAGTATAAAACCCCACGCCAAAATCTTCTACTTTATTTCCTGTTCCTGCAACTAATAATCCTTTTATTCCAGCAAAATAGTATAAAGTAGTCATACGCAATCTTGCACGGGTATTGGCAAGTGATAAGTCAATTTTATCTTTGCTTTCATTTTTAGGTATAACAGTTTTAAATTCATCAAAAACAGAAGTTAAATTTACTTGTTCAGAATTTACATTACTAAATCTTGTTTTTAACTGCTGAATATGATCTTTACCACGATTAACCTGACTTTTTGCTTGATGGATAGGCATTTCTATACACATTGTTTGTAAACCGGTTTTGGCACAAAGTGTTGAAGTTACAGCCGAATCAATTCCGCCAGAAATTCCTATTACAAAACCTTTTACATTAGCTTTAACAGCATAATTTTTTAACCAATTGACAATGTGATTTGTTACCTTTTCTGTATTCATTCTCAAAGTATTTATTAAATTTGCTAACTGCAAAAATATTAAATTTTATTTTTGAAATTTGAATTTGATTGAAATAATAAATTTTATACACCATAAATATAATAACCACATGAAATTTAAATTGTTTTCGTTTTTACTGTTTTTAAGTATTTTGAGTTGTTTAAAAAAAGAAAATAATAAAGTTGATATAGATAACATAAAAGTTGATGTTGTTATTGAACGCTTTGATCAAAAATTTTATACAATAGCACCTGAAAACTTATCTGATTTAAAAGATGAATTCCCATTTTTATTTCCAGAACCTAATCCAGATAGTGTTTGGATAAATAAAATGCAAAATAAAGATGAGCAAGATTTATTTGCCGAATCACAAAAACTATATGCTGATTTTTCAAGTGAAAAGAAACAATTAAGCTCTCTTTTTAAACATATAAAATATTATTATCCGGAGTTTAAAGAACCAAAAGTAATTACTGTTCTAACCAATGTTGACTATGAACATAATGTAATTTTAGCTGATGACTTATTGTTTATTTCATTAGATATATTTTTAGGTAAAAAAAATAAAATATATGATAGTTTTCCTAGTTATATCAAACAAAATTATACAAAAGAGCATTTGATTGTTGCTGTAGCAGAACCGTTTGCAAAACAATTGATTCCACCTTTATCAGATAAAAGTTTTGTGGCAAGAATGATTCAAGAAGGAAAAAAATTAGCTATGATGCAAGCTTTTTTGCCGAATGTTAATGAGGCTGAAATTTTAGGATATACAACAGAACAGTTAAAGTGGGCAGAGCAAAGCGAAGTTGAAATTTGGAAATATTTTATACAAAATTTAATGTTGTATAGTACTGACTCTGAGTTGTCAAAGCGATTTATTATTGAAGCACCGTTTTCTAAATTCTTTTTAGAAATTGATAAAGAATCTCCTGGTAAAATTGGTGTTTGGTTTGGTTGGCAAATTGTACAATCATACATGAATAATAATAAGGTATCTATACAAGAAATGATGATTGTAGATAATGAAGAAATTTTTAATCAATCAAAATATAAACCGAAAAAACGTTGATGCATTTAGGCGTTGGGTAAAAACAAATATATGAATAAACAAATACACATATAATGGCAATAAAACACAGATCAGAAATAAATATTAAAGTAGGTTTAGATGAAAATAAAGTTCCTGAAGAATTATTTTGGTCTGCCGATGATGGTGATATAAAAGATATGGAAGCAAAAGCTTTATTGCTTTCTGTTTGGGATAGCACAAATAGAGATACTTATAAAATAAATTTATGGACTAAAGAAATGCCCATAAATGAGATGAAACAATTTTTTCATCAAACCTTGGTTTCTATGGCAGATACTTTTGAATTGGCAACTAGTGATGATAAGATGAGTGCAACAATGCGTGATTTTTGTGATTATTTTGCTGAAAAAATGGGTATAGGAGAATAAATAAAGTACTATTGTTTAAAATCAGATATATTTTTAATAATACTTTGATAATCAGTGTCGTTATTTACAAAATCTAGTTCGGTAACATCAATAATTAAAGTGTTTAATTGCTCTTTAGTTTTTATAAAATTGAGGTAACCTTTATGAATTTTTTCTAAATAATCAGGTTTAATATTTTGTTCATATTCTCTACCGCGAGTTTTGATATTCTCTATCAATCTATCAGTATTTTGATAGAGGTAAACATAAACATCAGGTTTTGATATTTCTTTATACATGATATCAAACATTTTTCTGTACAAACTGTACTCTTCTTTTGGTAAAGTAATTTGTGCAAAAATGAGTGATTTAAAAATAAAATAATCCGAAACTATAAAATTTTTAAATAAATCAAATTGAGCTAAGTCATCAGTAAGTTGGTGGTATCTGTCTGCTAAAAAACTCATTTCCAGCGGGAATGCGTAGCGTTCTTTGTCTTCATAAAATTTAGGTAAAAACGGATTGTCAGCAAAACGTTCTAAAACAAGTTTGGCATTAAAATCATCACCAATTTTATTTGCAAGTGAAGTCTTTCCTGAACCAATATTTCCTTCAATTGCTATATAATTATATTTTTCAACTAGAGATATCGGTCTTATAATTTTTATATCTAACTTTTCAATATCACCTGTATCAGTACAATTTTGTAAACAAATAAGTATCGTTTTTTTAGCAATAGGATGAATTACATTTGGAGCAATTTCTGTTAAAGGAACCAAAACAAATTTGCGTTCTAACATTTTTGGATGAGGAACTTTTAAATTGTTGAAAAATATAATTTCATCTTCAAAAAGCAAGATATCAATATCAATACTTCTATCTACATAAACAGTAGAATCTTTTCTTTTTCTACCGAGTTGATTCTCAATATGAAGCACAGTTTTTATTAAAATTTCCGGACTCAAATTAGTAGATACCTCTATGCAAATATTAAAAAAATCGTCACTTTTAAAACCCCATGATTTGGTTTTATAAACTGAAGAAACTTTTTTTATATGCCCAATCTTTTTATCGATAAGATCAACGGCATTTTGAAGAGTCTTTAATTTATCTCCTTTGTTGCTTCCTAATGATAGATATGTGGTTCTAACTATTCTCATTTTATATCAAGTGCATATTAAAATGATTGATAGAAAAATTGAATTATTTTTTTCTTGTTTGAATTTAAAAACCCTTTCATAGTATTAGCGAAGAAAATATTTTTAAGTAAAGAAGAAGGGAAGATGAAACCATTTTTATCACTCATTTTGATTTGTTTTTGATATTACACCCATAAATTTAATTTTATTAGGGTCTTTTTAACATTATAAATGCAAAGAAAATAAAACAATAGGATAAAAGTTTATATTTGTTTTTTATTTTTCAACAATTGTAACAATTTAATATATTGTTCGACATATTATAAAATAATTATATGACTTTTTTAAGAGAATTATTAGCGGTTATAGTAGGTGTATTTATCTCATTTTTTATCATGTTCATGGTTTTAATTGCTATTGGAACGGCTATGGGATCTGCATTTGGTGAAAAAGATCAAATTACAGTTAAAAACAATTCTGTTTTGGTTTTAAAATTAAAAGAAGAAATAAAAGATTATGCGCCAAAAAGTGGAGATCCGTTTGATGAAATATTTGGTTTTGGAGATGAAGTAATAGGATTAAATACAATAATTAATGCCATTGAAAATGCTAAATACGATGATAATATTTTAGGTATAAGTATTGAAGCTTTGCAATTAAATTCAGGTATTGCCCAAACACAAGCAATAAGAAATAAACTATTTGAATTTAAAGAATCAGGTAAATTTATTACTGCTTATGCAGATTTTTATGATCAAAAAAATTATTATTTAAGTTCGGTGGCTGATTCAATTTATGTTAATCCAGTTGGTGGAATAGATTTTAAAGGTTTGTTTGGGGAAATTTTATTTTTTAAAGATTTTCAAGATAAGTATGGAGTTAAAATGGAAGTTATTCGTCATGGAAAATATAAAAGTGCTGTTGAACCATTTTTAGCAAATAAAATGAGTGATGCAAACAAAGAGCAAACACAGTCATTTTTAAATTCTATTTGGAGTGAACTAGTTATTGATATAAGTGAAAGTAGAAAAAAAACCAATCAAGAAATTAATCATATTGCAGATGAATTATTAGCTAGGACACCAGAACTGGCAGTTGAAAATAAAATGATTACCAACCAACTTTATAGAGATGAATATGAAAGTGTAATTAATACTTTGTCAAATTTTGACGAAAATAAAAAAATCAATACAGTAAGTTTAGTAGATTATATTAGTTCAGGTAAAGGAAGAATTAAATCGACTTCAAAAAATAGAATAGCTGTTATCTATGCGCAAGGAGAAATAAAATACGGAAAAGGTGATGAAAAATATATCGGTCAAGAATTAATAGTAAAAGCTCTTAAAAAAGCTGTAAAATCTGATAATGTTAAAGCTATTGTGTTGAGAGTTAATTCACCAGGAGGTAGTGCTTTGGCTTCTGATATTATTTGGCGAGAATTAGAATTGACAAAGAAAGAAAAACCTTTGGTTGTTTCTATGGGTGATTTGGCTGCTTCAGGAGGTTATTATATTGCTTGTAATGCTGATAAAATTGTTGCCGAGCCTACAACAATAACTGGGAGTATAGGGGTATATGGGGCAATTCCGAATATAAGTGAATTTGCTGATAGAATTGGAATTAATGCTGAGCAAATAGGTACTAATAAACAGTCTGTTGGATATAGTATTTTTGAACCAATAACTGAAGAATTTTATAATGTGACCAAAGAAGGTGTTGAACTTGTTTACACTACTTTCGTGGATAAAGTTGCTGCTGGTAGAAATATGACCTTTGCTCAGGTAGATAGTATAGCACAAGGTAGAGTTTGGACCGGTAAAGAAGCAATTGAAAATGGCTTAGTAGATGAGCTTGGAAGTTTACAAGATGCTATTGTTATTGCGGCTGATTTAGCAGGTATTGATGATTATAGAGTTAGAAACTATCCAGATTATAAAAAGGATTTTAAAGATCTTTTTAAAGGACCTTTTGCCAGTATAAAAGAATCTGTTTTAACAGAAGAATTGGGTAAAGAGAATTATAAAATCTATAAAAGAATCAAGCAGTTTTCAGACTTGAAAGGAATTCAGACCAGATTACCATTTTTATTGGAGATAAAATAATTTTAACAAAACTCTAACAATTACATTACTGTTTTGGCATTAAAATTGCAAATTAATTACAAGAAGCAAAATTCTCCAAAATTTTGTTTTTATAGTGATTAATTTTGAGTTAGTAAGCTAAAAGCGCCCCACAATTGGGGTGCTTTTTGAGTTTAAAATGAATTGTAAGAGATATTAAATGCGTTGGTATTTAACAAAACTATAATCATATTTATTTTTATCATCAGCTTTAAAATCTTCACTTGAAATCTCTTTCCATACTGTGTCATCTATTTCTGGAAAAAAAACATCAGCATCAAATTCTTGATGTACAATGGTTAAATCTAAAACGTCGGCAATAGGCATAGCCTGTCTATAAATTTCAGCACCACCTAAAATAAAAGGGTTTTCATCATCTTTTGCAGCTTTGATCGCTTTGTTCAATGAATCTACTACAATGCAGCCATCAGCAGTATATTTTTTATTTCTGGTAATAATTATGGTAGTTCTGTTAGGCAGTGGTTTACCTAGAGATTCAAAGGTTTTTCTTCCCATAATGACATGATGCCCTAAAGTGACTTTTTTAAAACGTTTTAAATCGGCTGGTAGATACCAAATCAATTGATTGTCTTTTCCTAAAGCGTTGTTTTTAGCAACAGCGGCAATTATAGTAACCATAAAAAATTAGTATTTAAGAATTTGAATTCTCTTGAGGGTTAGATTCTATTTGTTTAAAAACATCTTTTTTCTCTAGTTTGCTTTCTAATTTTTCAACTTTTATTTGATGTTTTTCAATTAATTTTTCGGTTTGAATACGTTCCCATTCTTTACCAAAGAATCGATTTATAATAAAAACGTTAATAAAATGAATGATTAATAAAAATAACCAAGCAAAGATTGCCCAAACATACCAATCTAATTCTTCGTGAAAAAGGATTACTTTATTAAGAATAATAAAAAAAACAGAGCCAATTAAAAATAATATAAAATGAAAATACAAACTTTTTTTTTGCTTCGTTCGTTTTCTTGCTTTTTCGTATTGTTCGTGCTCTAA
>JAUWLK010000091.1 GCA_030613745.1 Flavobacteriaceae bacterium
ATGTGGACTTTATGATGAAGCTGGTGAGTTTTCATTTAAAGTTGGTTTGCCTGGAAAAAGTGGTGTTGGCGGAGGTATTGTTGCTATTCATCCAGGGAAATATTGCATAACCGTTTGGAGTCCGAAATTAAATAAAAAAGGTAATTCAAATAAAGGTGTAAAAGCATTAGAATTATTTACAACCAAAACCGAATCTTCAATTTTTTAATCTACTTTCATGAAAGTCCTTTTACTAGATACAAATCATCCACGAATTAAAAACGGTTTAGAAAAACTTGGCTTAATATGTGAAGAAGATTATTCCTCTGTCAAAGAGATAATTGAAGAAAAAATTCATTTGTATGATGGAATAATAATTCGTAGTCGATTTAAAATTGATAAGCAATTTATTGACAAAGCAAGTAATTTAAAATTTATTGCAAGAGTAGGTGCCGGATTGGAAAGTATTGATATCGCTTACGCAGAGAAAAAAAATATACATCTTATTGCCGCACCCGAAGGAAACAGAAATGCTGTTGGTGAACATACTTTAGGAATGATTTTAGCTTTGTTTAACAAGCTTAAAAAAGCAGATAATGAAATCCGTCAAGGCAAATGGCTAAGAGAAGATAATCGAGGCATTGAGCTTGAAGGTAAAACCGTAGGAATTATTGGTTATGGCAATATGGGTAAAGCTTTTGCTAAAAAATTAAAAGGTTTTGATGTGGATGTAATCTTTTATGACATTAAACCAAATCTTGGTGATGAATATGCCAAACAAGTTAGTTTAGATGAATTATTTGCAAAAACAGATGTACTGAGTTTGCATACCCCTCAAACTAAACTTACCAATAAAATGGTAAATAAAAATTTTATAAATAAATTTAAAAGATCTTTTTATATTATCAATACAGCACGTGGATCGGCTATAGTTACAAAAGATTTAGTGAATGCTATCAAAAATAATAAAATTTTAGGTGCATGTTTAGATGTATTAGAATATGAAAAATCTTCATTTGAAAATTTTTTCTCTTCAGAAAACAAACTACCCGAAGCTTTTCAATATTTAATCAATACTGATAAAGTTTTATTAAGTCCGCATGTTGCTGGATGGACAATTGAATCTAAATTCAAATTAGCAGACACTATTGTAAAAAAAGTTGAAAATTTTTTAATCAACACAAATCAATAAAAAAGTGTAATAAATCTGTTGTGGTAATTATACCAACTAATTTATCATCATCAACTACAGGTAATGAATGAAACTCTTTGCTAGCTAATAGTTTTGAAACTTCTAAAATAGTTGCATCAGAAGCAACTGTAATTGGATTTTTAATCATCAAATCTTTTATACTCAACATATTATATATTGCTGTATCTACAGTACCTTCTTTATTATATGCGTCAATAAAGCTAATTCGTTTTAAATCAGAAATACTTAATAAACCTATCAAATTTTCACCATCAACTACTGGAATGTGGCGAATATGATTTGTTCTTAATCTTTTCTCAGCTGTATATAAAGTATCTGTAAGATTTAATGTAATAAGTTCTTTAGTCATTAAATTAAAAATAGGTTCATTTTTTTTCATGATTCCTGATTTATAGATTTACTTCTATAAAGTACGAAAAAAATAAGCTTATAAAAAATGATATTAATCAGTCAATATAAAAAATCTCAATAAAAAGTATCAAACCTCAGGGCAAGCCCTGAACCCAATAAAAGGAATCGACCCAAGGATCGAGGTATTTAACCTAGATCCCGCTGAAAAAGCGGGATTAGTTAGACTAACTAAAAAATTGAAATATTTTTTTTAGAGTCTCACGAATAAAAATAATTTTGAGACTTTAATCCTTATCTATTTAGAATTTATTCGACTACTTTTTCAACTCTTTGAACACTATCTGCCTTTGACAAGGTCAATCTGACAATACAATCACTTTTTGCAATAAGATCATGAGGTACAGATGCTTCCAATGCTAAAATATCTCCGCGTTTTAAATTATGTACTTCTCTTTCTACTCCAAAATCAAGATCTCCTTCAAACATTTCAACAACAATAGGAAAAGGTGTTTGATGTTTTTTCATCAATTGATCTTTTCGCATAACGATACGTATTTCTTTAGTACTATCTGTTTCAAACAATACATTTATTGCAGGTTTACCTTCTTTATATTCTATATTTTTTAATAGAGATGATGTTTTCATAATTTTTATTTCTTTGGTTTAAACACAATTTTATAAGATTTTGCATCCAGTATAAACTCATTATAAAATTCTCCAATGAGTTTTTGACCAAATGCCAGTTATGATTATAAAAATACAATAATGCCATATATCAACGACAAATTTTTTAAAATTTTTATTGTTTTCGTAATTTTCAATTATTAAACTTAAACCTAGAATCAAAGCAATGAGGAATTCTTTTTTTCAATCTATTTTCTGCTTTGACAAATTTATCTTTAAATTAATGTAATTCCTATATCATTAGAAGCGGTATTGTATAAAACAACCAAAAGTACTGCAATACCTACAACCGGAATAGAAATTGTAAGCATAGTTGACAAGGTTTTGTTTTTAAGATGAACTTCTTTTATTTTGCCATCCTCTAATAGAATTGTTTCATATTTACTATCACTATATTTCATTAATCCTTGATCGGACAATCTTTCTGCTGTTTCAGATCCTTTTTTGATGACACCATAAATTTGACCATCTTCTCTTTTTAATTTATGTAGTTTATAAATGTCATTAGAATCGGTTATTATTTTAACTTTATTATTTGATTGTAATGCTTCATCTATCGTTGCAATTTTAGAATGATACACAACACAACTTTGAAGTGTCATAAGAAATATAAGAAACATAGAAATCTTTCTTAAATATATACGTATGATTTTCATATTTTCTTAATTTTAATAAGCTAATCTAGATCAGGACAAATTTCTAAGTCATCAACATTTACTGATGTTTTATCAAAATATATAATTTCTTCTTCATTTCCTTCTTTAATAACTACCTTAAGAGTTTCTCCTTGAATTGTAACTGTTACAGTTTCAATATCTCCATCATCGGTATATTTAATAATAAGCTTATTCTCTGAATTTTCAACTATTTCCACACCTTCGGATTCAAAATCATAATCATAAAAATAACAATCACCAAATAAAAACCAGGTTTCAACAAGTTTATTGATGTTATCATTTAATCTTATGTAAATAGTAAATTCATCCGTATTAACCCATTTTGTTCCATCATATTTTTCTAAGAAAGTTTGAGATGTAATATCATCATCATCTGTGCTACAACCATTAAAGTAAATGGCTAAACTGAGAAGAATAAAAAAGTAAAAAAGTTTGTGTTTAAGAATTGTTGTTTTCATAATGTTATCCTTTTAATATTTAAAATTAATTCACTCCATAAAGCTATAGCGCTTATAATAAATAAGCAATGACAATAATCAATAAAACAATTGATTCTCATCATAATTTTATTGTTCCAAAAAAGTTTGGGTAACCTTAAAAAATAGATTTAACAACCTTTAAAAGTTGCAGAATTGACAAAAAAAGAAAAGTGCTGGATCATTAACCAGCTAATAAAAACGTTAAAATAAAAACATCCACCAACTGACAGATGTTTTATTATATTTGTGACCCCGACAGGATTCAAACCTGTAACCCTCAGAGCCGAAATCTGATGCGCTATTCAGTTGCGCCACGGGGCCTTGTCATTCCCGTGAATCCCGATTGATATCGGGAGGGAATCTTTATCTTTATTCTTAATATATTATGATAACAACTCTTTTACTACTGTAGAAATAGTTTTTCCATCAGCTTTACCGCCGAAATTTTTTGATGCAATTCCCATAACTTTACCCATATCTTTCATTGAAGAAGCGCCTGTTTGTACAACAATTTCAGCAATAGCTTTTTTTAAATCTTCCTCACTCATTTGAGTTGGTAAAAATTGTTCTAAAACTTTGGCTTGTGCTATTTCAGGGTCTGCTAAATCACTTCTGCCTTGTTCATTAAATATTGCTGCACTATCTTTTCGTTGTTTAACAAGCCTCTGTACTATTTTAATTTCTTCTTCTTCATTTAATTCAACATTACCTCCACTAGTATTTGCTAATAAAAAAGCTGATTTTAAGGCTCTTAAAGATTCTAAAGCAACTTTATCTCTGGCTTTCATAGCTGCTTTCATTTGTTCCATTACTTGTTTTTGTAAACTCATTTTGTAAAAATATTTAAGGATTCAAATATACTAAAAAGAATTATGGTTTTATGATGTTAAAATTATTTATCATTAGTCATAACATTATCAACCGCTTCATATATCAAATGACTTTCATATCCTTTTCGTAAAAGAAAATCTATAATTTTTTTCTTTTTTTTAAATGAATTTTTTTCAAGAATAGTATCATACTTTTTTTGTGTTATTTCATTTAATGTGTTTAAATAATCGTTATTATTTATTTCTTGTAAAGCTCTATCAATATTATACTTTGATATATTTCTAAACTTTAATTCTCTAATGATTCTTTGTTTACCTCTTTTTTTGATACTAAATTTTCCTCGTGCATAGCTTTTTGAAAATCGTTCTTCATTTAAGAAATCATGTTCTAATAAATGTAAAATAATAACTTCACAAGCCTCTGGAATCATACGCATTTCATACAATTTTTGTTCAATTTCTTTATGACAACGATCTTGATAAATACAATATCGTTCTAATTTACGCTTGGCTTCTTCAACTGTATATGTTAACTTTTTATTTTGCATGGAATAAATAAAAACCAAAAGTACATTAATCCAAAAGTACTCGCAACATATATTTTTTACAAATCAAAACTTATAGATTATGTTGAAGATTTACTTTTTAATTTTTGTTAGTGCTATTTCTTTTCACTTATACTCTCAAACTACAATTGCAAAAAATAGTTTTGAAATTTCAGGAGACACTTGGCAACCAGTTATTTTTTCTACGCCACCATGCTCTATTGAAGGTGACTCTTGGAATTATCACTCATCTTTAGAAACAATCTTACCAAGTGACGGAAATCAATTTTGGGGAATTAAAGATCTCAACGGTAATTGTGGTAGCTCAGATTTTGAGTTTTTTAACCTACCTAATATAAATATATCTGATTTTAAAAACACTATTTTATCTTTTGATTATAATGTTTTTGAATTTGATAATGGAGATGATATCAAATATGAATTGTTTTTTGATGACATTTCTCAAGGTGAAATCATAATTGTTGACGGAAATTCTAACTATAGCACAGATGGCTGGCAAACAGAAACAGTAAATATTCCAAACATTGTTAATTTAGTTAGAATCATTATCTCAATCAAACAAAATGGAGCAAACGATTATGCTGGAATTGACAATATTAAATTACAAGGTGAAGAAATCATTCCATGTACAGAATTAATAATATCAGAATATATTGAAGGAACTTCTTCAGGGAGTCACAGAAACAATTTTATAGAAATATACAATCCAACCAATCAAATTATAGATCTGGAAAATTATACTCTCACAAAATTCACAAACGATAATTTAAATTCAACCGGTAGTATTCCTCTTTCGGGAACAATATCAGCTTACGGAACCTACCTTGTAGAAGATGAAAATGAAAATATAGGAATTATCGCAAATATATCAACCTCAAGTAGTGTTTTAGATTTTAATGGAAATGACAAAATTGCTTTGCGGAAATATGAAACAATTATAGATCTTATAGGTGTTATTGGTGATAATTTAGATTTTGCCAAAGATGTTACATTGAGAAGAAAAAGCCATATTCAAAGTCCAAATAACGAGTATAATGAAAATGAATGGGATGTATATGGACTAGAAGATATTACCAATATCAATTCTCATGTCTCTACTTGTATTGGAGCAATTCCAGAAATAGAAATCTTGGGAAATTTAAATGAAATAACAGATGGTAGTTTAAATTCAACTTTCACAAATAATACATTTTTTGGAAGTATTACCTCATCATCTGTTAACACAATTACTAAATCCTTTACCATTAAAAATACGGGTACAGATATTCTTGAAGTTTATACCATTGAAATTACAGGGGCTAATGCTTCAGAATTTTCTTTGGGAAATACTATTATTCCAAATATAAATCCTAATAATAGTATAGAATTTCAAATTGAATTCAATCCAACATCTAAAGGAATCAAAGTAGCAACTGTAAACATAACTAATAATGATGCATCTGAAAACCCTTTTAATTTTATTATACAAGGTGAAGGAACTGGAACTAGCAATGGCTCTCTGATGATAACACAATATTATGAAGGATCTGGTAATAACAAATGGTTAGAAATTACTAATATTAGTGATACTACAACTCCTGAGAATACTTATTATTTAGCACTATATAGAAATTTAGATGCTGAAAGTCCGATTGGAATCAATCCAACTGTCAAAAAACTTATTCCAAGATTAAATTCTGGTGAAACATTAAAATATAGCGCGAGTTTAAATGTAGATTCTCCTGCCTATGCAATTGACGGATATGAAATAAAAACAAATATTTGCACTTTTGACGGAAATGATATCATCATTATATCAACTACAAATGATGAAACTTGTTGGGAAAATAAAATTGATATCATCGGAAATAGCACCAATTGGGGTGAAGAAAAAAGTTTTGTTCGAAAATATGGTTGTGAAAGTTCAGAACCAAAAACAGGCTTTGATACAAATGATTGGTTGGTTTATGATGTATCAGATGTTAATTCGGCTATAGCCGGATTCAATCTTAGAATTGGTGAACACTTTTTCGGATCTACAATATTTGAAATTAATAATATTTGGAATAATGGTTTGCCAGATATGTATCGAGAAACTTTTATAGATGGAGATTTTGACACTTTTTTACATGGTAATATTGAAGTTTGTAATTTGACTATTAATAACAACAAAACTCTGAGTATCAATAGCGATAGTTACGTATCAGTAATCAATGATTTATTAGTAAAAGGAACATTAAATGTACTTCATGAAGGATCGTTGGTTATGACAAATGATAATGGTTTGGTTATTAATAATGGAATAATCAATGTTTATAAAACCACTACTCCATTTAAAATATACGATTACACGTATTGGTCTTCTCCAGTTAAAAATGCAAATCTAGAAAATGTTTTTGAGGCTTCTCCACAAAATTCATTTTTTAAATTCGAGACTCAAAATTTTAGTGATTTAAATAACGATAGTTATGATGATAATGAAAATGCATGGCAACAAATAAACGGAGTTATGGAATCAGGAATTGGTTATACAGCAATGGCTCCAAATACAAATCCATTTATAAACACACAATCTGTAATTTTTACAGGCGAAGTAAATAATGGCATTATTATAGTACCAGTTTATTTAAGTGAAGATAATTTAAATGAAGATGATGACTGGAATTTAATAGGAAACCCTTACCCTTCTGCAATTGATGCTGAATTATTTTTAAACAATAATAGCATTTTAAGTGGCTCAATATATTTTTGGACTCATAATACCTCTGCCAATTCAAATGAAGAAAATAAGAAATATAGTTCAGATGATTATGCTATGTTTACGGTTGGCACCGGAGGAATTATGGCTAATTCTAAAGGACAAATTCCAACAGGTATTATTGCTAGTGGTCAAGGATTCTTTGTTGAAGCAATACAGCAAGGAGAGCTAGAGTTTAATAATAGTATGAGAGTAAAAACTGGTAATAATAATTTTTTTAAAACTAAAAATGATAAAGCAATTCAAAAAGATAAAATATGGTTAAACTTATATAATGAACAAGGAGCTTTTAGCCAATTATTAATTGGATTTATTGAAGGCGCAAGCGAATCCTATGAATCTTTTTATGACGGCTTACGTTTTGAAGGAAATAACTTTTTATCATTCTATTCAATTACTGAAAATCAGCATCTTGCAATTCAAGGAATTTCAACTTTTAAAGGAGATGAAGTTATTCCTTTAGGTTTTTCTACTGCAATTGAAGAAAAAATTATTTTAAAAATTAGCATTGATCATTTGGAAGGAAAATTAAAAGCAAAAGATATCTTCTTATATGATAAATTATTGCAAAAAACACATAATTTACAAATTAGTGATTATGAATTTAGTTTAGAAAATAAAGGGAATTTTGATAATCGGTTTTTATTGAATTTTAACAATACAATTTTAGGCTTAGAAGAAGTTAAGAGTACTGATGAAAAACTAATAATTAAAAATGTAAATGAATATTTTACCATTAAAACATCTGAGAATAGTATCATTTCTTCAATTAGGGTATTTGATATATTAGGAAGAAATATTAAACAAATAGAAGTGAATAACCAAGAAGTATTTATCAATTATAATAATTTTAATACATCCGGAATTTTCATCATTTATGTTAAATTGACCAATTCAAAAATTTTAATACAGAAAATCATTAAATAAGCAAAAAAAAAAGCCTGTTTATAATTATAAACAGGCTTTTATGATATATTTACTTACCTTATTAACTTATCATTTTTATCATAAAATTGATATTTTAAATATGGAAAAGCATCTCTAGGTATTATTTTAATCCACTTTTTGTATTTGAAAAACCATTTTAATTGTATTGAATTTACACCTATAGAAAGATGGGAAGCAACAAATGAATGCACATGTAGTGCTAATCCTTTACTTTTAGTATTGTCTTCCATGATCTTATCTAAATCGGTTTCAATTTTTCGAATTAATAAAACTGGTGCTTCTACTTCACCGTTTTTGTTTGGGTTTTCTTCTTTTGTTTTAATTACTCGTTCTGGTCTAACTCTCTGACGCGTAATTTGGATCAAACCAAATTTACTTGGAGGTAAAACTTTATGTTTAGTTCTACTCGATTTCATTTCATCACGCAAATGATCATAAAGTTGTTTTCTATGACTTGCAGCATGCATATCTATAAAATCGACAACAATTATACCACCCATATCACGAAGTTGTAATTGACGTGCAATTTCTGTAGCAGCTATTAAGTTTACTTCTAAAGCTGTATCAGCTTGTGAATTGGCTTTATTTGAACGATTTCCACTATTTACATCAATTACATGTAAAGCTTCTGTATGTTCAATAACTAAATAGGCGCCTTTTTTCATGGAGACTGTTCGTCCAAATGAAGATTTAATTTGCTTCTCTATTCCATAAAAATCAAAGATTGGTGCTCTTGACCTATAATATTTTGCAATAGATTTCTTATCAGGAGCTATTCTTTGTAAATACTCCACAATTTCCTGATGTAAAGATTCATCATTAGTAACTATACTTACAAATGAATCATTAAAAACATCTCTTAATATTGAAGAAGCTCTATTTAATTCAGAAAGTACTTTTTGAGG
>JAUWLK010000305.1 GCA_030613745.1 Flavobacteriaceae bacterium
CAAAATCTAAACGAAGATTTCTACCTTCAAAATCCATACTTTCTATACTTGTACCATATTCAACATGATTTGGTTTTATTTTTGATAATACAGCTACACTACTATACCCTTTTTTTTGAGCGGAAAACCAATAATGATATGGATATCCATAATTTTCAAAATGTTGTAATTCAAGCTGTTCTTTATGGGCTTTGGTTTCTTGAATACAAATAATATCTGGATTTGCAGCTTTCAACCAATCTAAAAACCCTTTTTTTATTGCGGCACGAATACCGTTTACATTATATGATATAATTTTCATTATTTTTTGTTTTTATTTGTAACACAAATTATAAAGTGATGCTTACTGTTCACAATATTGTTTACGTAAATTTTTTCTCATAACTTTACCCGAAGCGGTTCGAGGTAACTTATCAATTGATATCAAGTCAGATACTTTAAATAATGGATTTAATTTTTTTCTTATGATTTGTTTGGCTTTTAAAAATCTTTCATTTTTGTTGAATAAATTATTTTTTTCTACATAATATATTACTAAAATACTTGGTCCACCACCTATAGGAGAAACGGCAATTGCAGCAGATTCTTTTATAAATTCAAGCTGGTTGATAAGCTCTTCAATTTGAATAGAACTCACCTTAATTCCTCCTAAATTCATAGCATCATCAACCCTTCCTTGTGCTCTATAATATCCATTCTCTAATTGCTCTAATTCATCTCCATGTTTACGCAAAGTTTTTCCATTAAATTTTGGAATACCTTTATAATAAACATCGTGATGATCTCTGTTTAATAATGTATTTGATAAGCCCATTATTGGAGGGATTAAAAACATTTCACCTTTATTGCTTAATTCATTATTATCATTTAATAAAATAAATTCACCTCCTAAAGCTTGTGTTGAAAATGTGCTTGCAATATTAGATTGTACTATAGTACTGGTAACGTAACCTCCACCAATTTCAGTTCCACCACAATATTCAATAACAGGCTTATTATTAGCTAATTGCATTAAATATTCCATTTCTTCAGGATTAGAAATTTCGCCGGTTGAACTAAAACATTTTATGGTATCCCAATCTAGTTGTTCATTGCATTTTGTTATTTTCCATTGTTTAACTATACTTGGAACTACTCCCAACATGGTAACTTTAGCATCTTGAACAAATTTTCCAAATTCTTCACCCATAGGAGCACCGTAATACAAAGCGATAGTAGCTTTGTTAATTAATGTGGCAAAAACTAACCAGGGTCCCATCATCCAACCTAAATTAGTTGGCCAGCAGACAACATCATTTTTTTGAATATCGTGATGATAATAACCATCAGATGCACTTTTTATTGGGGTAGTATGTGTCCAAGGAATTGCTTTTGGTTCGCCAGTTGTTCCTGATGAAAATAATATTGTAATTGTATCATAAGGATCTTGAACAACACTTTTAAAATGGTGATTATCTACTATAAAATCTTTAAAATAAATATCATTTTTTCGTAAAGAAATATTTTCATTACCAACCTTAATTACTACAACTTTTAATGGATTGGCTTCAATAACTTTTTGGTATAAAGACAAAGTTTTACCAGCACGTTGTAAAACATCTTGTGTGAAAATTACTTTTGGGTTGGTTATTTTTAATCTAACTGCTATTTCTTTTGGCGCAAAGCTGTCAGCTATTGTTACTACAGGATTTCCTGCTTTAATTCCTGCAAGATAAATTGCTACAGCTTCCAAAGACATTGGCATATCAATAGCAATAAAGTCACCTTGTTGTACATTAATACTTCTAAGGCTATTGGCTATTTGATTTACAAGTTTTTTTAAACTTTTTTGTGTAACTTTTTGAATATCTTTATTTTCTTTTTGAAAAATTAAAGAGATTGCTTCGTCATCATTTTGAAAGCAAGAATCAACAATATTTAATTTAGCTCCTTTTAACCATTGCGCTTGTTCTATACCATGAGATATATCTACAATAGAAGTAAATTTTTTTTGAAGTTTAATGTTGAGATTTTTAACTGTTTGTGTCCAAAATTCAGATTTTTCATTTACAGACCATTTCCAAAAATCAACATAGTTTTTAAAACCATTTTCAAGCATCATTTTATGAATATTACTATTCTCTATAATTTTGTTACTTGGTTTCCATGAAGTTTTTAAAGCCATATTAAAAATCTATTTCATCGCTTGGTTTTGGAGTATTTTTTTCTTTGTTGTTTGGATCTTTATCTTCATTATCACAATCAATTTTGATTGTTAAATCTTTAGGTTTTTCAAATTCATCTAAACTAATGTCTAAATCTTTATCAGCGTAACACTTTTGCATATATAAAGCCCAAACAGGTAAAGCCATCGTGGCACCTTGACCTCTAGCTAAATCTGTAAAATGAACAGAACGGTCTTCTGCACCTACCCAAACGCCCGTTGATAAATTAGGAACCATACCAATAAACCAGCCATCTGATTGATTTTGGGTAGTACCTGTTTTCCCGGCAATAGGATTTTTAAACTTATATGGATATCCTGTAACAACACTATCGGGATATTTACCTCCCGAAGTACGTAAACGAATTCCAGAGCCGGATTTTGTTACACCTTCCATTAAATTAATAATAGTATAAGCAATATCTTCACTTAATACTTCTTTCGTTTTTGGCGTAAATTCTTCTAAAATTGTTCCATTTTTATCTTCAATACGTAAGATCATCATTGGTTTTACAAACATTCCTTTATTGGCAAAAGTATTAAGTGCACC